>JALOMF010000516.1 GCA_025455635.1 Saprospiraceae bacterium
ATTTTTTTCAAAATATCGGTCCGTTCCAGCTCGATGTCCTTGATTTGGAGCACCAAGTCGGCGTCGGTATTGTACTCGCTGATGGCCGATTTCAGCTCGTCCTTGGCGGCGGTCAACTCCTCCAGTTCGCTTTGCAATTCTTTGAATTCCGGCAGCTCGCAAACCGTTTTTTTCGCTTCGCAAAGGCTGAGGAACTCGGCGAATGCATCCTCGTCCTCGTCCCAGTCCCGTTGCAACAGCATTGGGTCCACGGTCTCTTCGCTGAAGTTAACGGCCACCACAGTGGAGTCCACTTGATGCGGGCCATTCATTTGCCAATAAACCACGAGCAACAAGGCCAACGAAGCCGCCACGGCCAAGGCTTTGCGCCAGCCAATGCCGATGATTTTTGCACTGCGTTTTTCAGCATTCAATGCTTTCAAAATGCCGTCCCAAGCACTAGCGGGCGGCTCGTACTGCGGCATGGCCTGCAGCAGTTGCGGCGTTACGATGCCCTCCAATCCGCCGCCCATTTCTTCCTCGATTTGCTCCCAGAGCATTTCCTTTGGCTCGTGCTCCGGCAAAGAGGACAGGGCCTCAATCAGCGTTTTTTTATTTTGTTCTTCCATGATGTAGTCGGGAAATTCATTTCCCGATGAATAATGTAGCCGGGAAATTCATTTCCCAATGAATAATGTAGTTGGGAAATTCATTTCCCGACTTTTCAGATTTGTCGGGAAATGAATTTCCCGACAACTAAACCTGGTCTTTCAAGATTTCACGCAGCCTTTTTTTGGAATAAAAAAGCTGCGATTTTGAAGTGCCTTCGGATATGCCCAGCAATTCGCCGACCTCTTTGTGGCCGTAGCCTTCCACCTCCACCAAGATGAAGACCGTCCGGTAGCCTTCCGGCAACGAGAGAATCGCTTTTTCGAGGTATTCTGCGTCGAGGTAATGGCCCCAGTCCACGGAGGCAGCAGCGGGCAGGTTTTCTATCGGCTCAAAAAACTCCTTGCCCTTGCGCAAATGGCTGTAAGCCGTGCGCACGACGATGGTTTTTATCCAAGCTCCCAAAGTAGATTCGGCCCTGAAACTGGTCAGTCCTTTGAACACCTTCACGAAAGCTTCTTGGAGCACATCGTTGGCGGCCTCAAAATCGCCGGTGATACGGTAAGCGAGCGTGAACATGGCCTTCCTGTACTTGTCGTACAGGTTTTTCTGTGCAATCCGGTCGTTGGCTAGGCAGGATTGCACCAATTCTTTTTCGGTCATGCTGACTTGATAAGTAGTCATTAGCAGTTGGTTCTGATGCTTTTGAACAAATGGAAGGTGAAAGGTAATCGGGGTTTGGGTTGTATCGTTGGGATTTTTTTCAAAAGTTTTTCAAAACAAACAGCCCGGCCAATGCCAAAGCACTAACCGGGCTGTTTGTTTCCGTATTTTTACTCAAAAAGAAAAGCCCACCGACATCACCCATCGTGTAGGCCGCTGGGAGAAGTTGACCTGTTGGCCACCGATGCTCATGTGGTCGCCGAAGCGGTCGAAATTGCCCTCGTGGCGCAGGTCCAGCGTCAGTTTCCAAAGGTCAAGGCCCACGCCAGCTTGGTAGCCGAGCGTGAAGTCGTTGAAGCGGCGGTCGTAGCTGCCGATTTGTTCCAGTTCCGATTTACTGGCAACGTACACATGGCCTGTCGGGCCAGCTTCTAAGCGCAGTGGGCCGAGCTTGTAGCCCACCATGAGCGGAAGGTCGAGGTGACGGTATTTTTCGGTCAACACTTTGTCTTGGAAGCCGTCGCCAAAATCGGTCACTTCAAAATCAACAGAAGTGGAATTCAGGACGGCCTCGGGCTGGAGATACCAGCGTTCATTGAACTTGAGCCTACCGAAAACGCCAAAATGGAAGCCATAACTGGCATCTTTGATGGCCAAGGATAGACCGTTGGACTGGATGGTTTCACTGCTCAATTGCGAAGAGCTTAGGCCGCTGCGAATCCCGAAACGGACCTGGGCTTGTGCAGCGAATACGAGCAGGAAGAAGGCGGTGGTCAGACTGATGCTTTTTTTCATGGCTTTGTTGTTTTTTTCTTGAAACGCCAACCAAAAGCGGGTTGGTATGTGAGATAAATGGTCGCCAAATGATTTTAACCCAGCGTTAACGAAGTTTCTTTTTGTTTTTATAATGAAAAAATGTGGGGGAAACTTTGGCTGAGTATTTATTGCGCCATTTTATTTGAGATTTTACAAAACCCAATTCAACAAACTCAAGCCCATGCCGTTCTCTAAGCACACAGGAAACAAGACACGACCCAATATGAATCCTGAAATCAGGCCAGTTACATCCCCAGCCGAGCTTCGGCAGTTCATCAATTTCCCCTTTCAGCTTTACAAGCATGACCCAAACTGGGTGCCTCCCCTGAAAAGTTCGGAAGCGGCTTGGCTTTCCCCGTCCAAAAATCCTGCCTTCCAACATTCGGAAGTGGCCTGCTTCACGGCTTGGGACGGCAACCAACTGGTAGGCCGGGTCGCCGCCATCCTCAATGAGCTGGAAACCGAGCGGCTTGGTGCAAAGCACGTCCGCTTCGGCTGGCTCGATTTCGTGGACAATCCTGCTGTCAGCAAAGCCCTGCTGGATGCCGTTGCAGCATGGGGCAAGCAACGTAATTGCACCGTGATGAAAGGCCCTTACGGCTTCAATTCCTTGGATAAAAACGGGATGCTCACCGAGGGCTTTGACCAACTTGGCGCCATGACCACGCTCTATAATTTCCCGTATTACCCTAAACATTTGGAAGCACTTGGCTTTGAAAAAGAACTGGAATGGCTGGAGATGAGGGCCATATTGCCCAAGCCATTTCCATCGAAAATCACACAGGCGGCGGCCCTTGTTCGCAAACGATACAAGCTCACCGTGAAACGGCCCAGCAATAAAATGGAGATGATTCGGCTGGGTGGGCTGTTCTTCGATATGCTGGCCGACACTTACAAACACCTACCTACCTACGTGCCCATTTCCCCAGCGCAGCAGGCGTTTTATGTGAAAAATTATATCGGCATGTTACCCCCCAAATTTGTCTGCACCGTGGAGGATGAGCAAGGCGAAACCGTGGGCTTTGGCATCACCATGCCCAATATGGCCAAGGCCATGCAGCGGGCCAATGGCAGCCTCTTGCCCTTTGGCTTTGTGCATCTTCTGCTGGCGCAATATTTCACCGACAACGGCGACCTTACTTTGATAGGTGTTAAAGAAGAATGGCGGAAACGGGGCGTCCACAGCATTATTTTCACGGAAATCGGTAATACCTTCCTGCAAATGGGCTACAAATATTTCAACGTGAACCCGATGCTGGAGCACAATCAGAATGTGCTTACGCTTTGGAAAGAATTTGACCACCAAGTTCACAAGCGGCGTCGGACTTATTTCAAAAACATTTAAACAGGCTTGGTTTGCTTGCGCAAAATCGCAACCATTTCCGCTGCCGCCAAGGCTGCCCCACCCTTTTTATCCAACTTGCCCCTCAGCGTTTTGTAATC
>JALOMF010000517.1 GCA_025455635.1 Saprospiraceae bacterium
TATCGTGGGCTTCACCCCCAACGTCATCGAGGAGCGCCCGATGAACATCGTCGGCCTCGACGTGTTCTCCCGCTTGATGATGGACCGCATCATTTTCCTCGGCGTTGGCATCAACGATTATGTGGCGAACGTGGTGCAGGCCCAGCTCCTGTTCCTCGACTCAACCGACAACAAGCGCGACGTGCAGATGTACGTGAACAGCCCCGGCGGCTCAGTGACGGCTGGCCTCGGCATCTACGACACGATGCAGTACATTTCGCCGGATATCGGCACCATCTGCACGGGCCTCGCTGCCTCGATGGGCGCAGTGCTGCTCGCAGCTGGTACCAGCGGCAAGCGCACCTGCCTCAAGCACGCACGGGTGATGATTCACCAGCCGCTCGGCGGGATGCAGGGCCAAGTCACCGAGATGGAAATCACCTACCGCCTTATCAAGGCCATGCAGAAAGACCTTTACGAAATCTTGGCTACGCACACTGGCCAAGAATACGATACCATCGCAAAGGATTGCGAGCGCGACAACTGGATGACGGCTACTGAAGCAAAAACTTATGGCCTCATTGATGAAGTTTTGGAGCGCACTGTTGCGAAAAAAGCTTAATTTTAGCGATAATCCACCTCGAAGTTCAGGGCACTCAGTCGAAGGCCCTGAACTTTTGAGTTTTTATGGATTGGTTTTTAGCTCTTAACCATATCAGAATTCAATCAAATGCGCCGAAGTAAACAAAGCTACCGCTGCTCTTTCTGTGGGAAAGACAAATCTGAGGCACTAATCCTCATCGCCGGTGTCGAAGGCCATATCTGCGAGGTCTGCGTGGAGCAGGCCGTGGATATTATCGAGGAAGAACTTTACGGCAACAAAAAGCAGCCACAACAGGAATCGCCCCCGCCTCCCGTTGCGGCACAGAACGATTTTCAGCTACCTGACAGCATGACGCCGATGGCCATCAAAAAGCACCTCGACCTCTACGTCATCGGGCAGGATGAGGCCAAGAAAACGCTTTCCGTGGCCGTTTACAACCATTACAAGCGCCTGCGCCAAGCTGTGGCCGACGATGTGGAAATCGAGAAGTCCAACGTGCTTTTCGTAGGTGAGACGGGCACTGGCAAGACCCTCATGGCCAAGACCATCGCCAAGTTCCTCAATGTGCCGTTTGCCATCGTGGACGCCACCGTGTTCACCGAGGCGGGCTACGTGGGCGAAGATGTGGAGAGCATCCTGAGCCGATTGCTTCAGGTCTGCGACTTCAACGTGACGGCTGCCGAGCGTGGCATTGTTTATATTGATGAAATTGACAAAATCGCCCGCAAGAGCGACAACCCCAGCATTACCCGCGACGTATCGGGCGAGGGTGTGCAGCAGGGCATGCTCAAGATGCTGGAAGGCACCGAGGTGAGCGTGCCACCACAGGGAGGCCGTAAGCACCCTGAGCAGAAGCTGGTAAAACTGAATACCCAAAACATCCTCTTCATCTGTGGCGGTGCCTTTGACGGCATCGAGAAGCACATCGCCCGCCGCATGAACACCCACGTCATCGGCTTCAAATCGGACGAAGCCAATGCCAGCAACGTGGACAGGGACAACCTCATCAAGTACGTGAACCACCAAGACCTCAAGCGATTCGGCCTGATACCCGAACTGGTAGGCCGCCTCCCCGTGGCCGCTTACTTGGAGCCACTTGACTACGAAACGCTGCGCCGCATACTTACCGAGCCACGGAATGCCCTGCTAAAACAGTACACCAAGCTGTTCGCATTGGAAGGCATAAAGCTCAGTTTTACGCAAGAGGCCATTGACTATATCGCAAAACAAGCGCTGGAGTTCAAGCTCGGCGCTAGGGGGCTGCGCTCCATTTGCGAAGCGCTGATGAAGGACGCCATGTTCGAGCTGCCCTCGCAACTCGACATCAAAGAGTTTAAGGTGACGGAAGCCTACGCTGCCGAGAAGTTCGAGCGCTCCAAGTTTGGGATGCTGAAGGCAGCCTGACGGGAGCAGGCCGGCAAGGAGGGATGAGAGCGCCCCGCTGGATGTAGTTCCGGCGGGGCGCTTTCGTTTTTGAGCAAAATCCCTACCTTTCGGCCATGCGCTATTTTTCAGAACTTGCCTACCGGGGCACCAATTTCAACGGCTGGCAGCGGCAGCCCAACGCACCCTCCGTGCAGCAGGCCATCGAGGAGGCAATGGCCACTATCCTCGGCTCGCCCATCGAGGTGGTAGGCTGTGGCAGGACGGACACGGGCGTGCATGCCAGCCAGTACTTCCTGCATTTCGACTTGGAGGGCGGGTTTCCGAAGGAGTTCCTGCGCCGCCTCAACAAGCTGCTGCCCCCCGACATCGCCATCCGCTCCATCTTCGAGGTGGCCCCTGATGCCCATGCCCGCTTCGGTGCCGTGCGCCGCAGCTACGAGTACCACATCGTGCTGGACAAAAACCCGTTTGGTGCCGACACCACGTGGCACTTCCCTTTTTTCGATAAACTGGATTTGGAAAAAACACAGGCCGCCGCTGCGCTGCTACTTGGCTACGGTGAGTTTCAGCCATTTTGCAAAAGCAACACCGATGTACACACGATGGAATGCACCCTTTTCCGCTCGGAATGGGTACATGACAAGGCTGGCCGCCGCCTCGTTTTTCATATCAGCGCCAACCGTTTCCTACGGGGCATGGTGCGGCTCATCGTGGGCATGTGCCTGAACGTGGGCCTGGACAAGGTGGGCTTGGACGAGGTGCGCCATGCCCTCGACCAGCAGGTTTTGCTCAAAAAAAGCTGGAGCGTACCGCCAGCCGGGTTGTTTTTGACGGAAGTCGCTTACGAAGGGCAACTGGTTGAATTGGGTAAACTGGTTGAATCAAGCTAGCCACTACCCAATTCAACCAGTTCCATCACTGCCCAAACATCCCGCTCAGGCCGGGCGGCATCATCTGCGAGATTAGCTTTTGCGCCTCGGCTTGCTCCTTCACCATCGCTTTTTCGAGGGCGTTGTTCACGGCGGCCACGAGGAGGTCTTGCACTTCCTCCAGGTCTTCCCAGTCCAGCTTCGATTTGTCAACCTTGATGTCGAGGATTTCCCGGTTGGCATTGGCGGTGACGGTGATGGCCCCGCCTCCGGCATCGGCGGTCACGCTGATTTCCGCCAGTTTCTTGCGCATTTCTGCTTGCTGCTGCTCTACGTTTCCGAATAGGTCTCCGAACATAAGTTTATTAACGATTTAGATTTACGATTTACGAGGTGCTAGTCATTGAAAATGATGGGCGTGGTAAAATCAAAATCAATTTCAATACCTACCAATTGATAAGTAGATTTACGATTTTAGATTTACGATTTACGAGGCACAAGTCGTTGATTTTGAACAACTTAGACTTCAATCGAAATCCAAACTAATTTCAATGGCCTACTTAACCAGCAATAGGTCATCAGTGTTTTGATAGCAAAAATAGGTCTTTCAAACTCAGCAGTCCCCCAATCGTAAGTCGTAAATCGTCAATCGTCAATAAAAAATGAC
>JALOMF010000518.1 GCA_025455635.1 Saprospiraceae bacterium
TGGCTGGACGTCGCTCGCTATGCGGACACGGTGGGATTTCATGGCGACCAAAATCAGCGCATCTTTCCTTATCGCGACTACGTCATCCGTGCCTTCAATGCCAACAAGCGATTTGATCAGTTCACGCTGGAGCAACTGGCTGGCGATCTCTTGCCCAATGCCACGACGGAACAGCGCATCGCCTCCGGATTCAATCGGCTGAACATGATGACACGTGAGGGTGGGGCCCAGGCCATGGAGTACCTCATCAAATATCAGGCTGACCGTGTTCGCACGGTCGGTGGAGCCTGGTTGGGGGCCACGCTCGGCTGCGCCGAGTGCCACGATCACAAGTTTGATCCGTTCCTGGCCAAGGATTTTTATTCCATGTCCGCCTACTTTGCCGATGTGAAGCAGTTTGAGCTTAAAATAACGGAAAGCGGCAATCCTTGTGGCGATGACTTCAAACTCTCAATGCCCTACCGAGACAGCTTAAGCTATCAATGGTACCGGGATGGAATAGCCATTATCGGCGCTACCAGTGCCAGCTTGGAAGGCATTGAAGATGCACCCGGCGCTTACCAAGTAAGGTTGGTAGGGCCGAACAGTTGCATGACGACCTTGAAATACATTTACAAAAAACCACAATACAGAACGACGATTGACTCCGTGATTTGCAAGGATGAATCCGTTTTTTTTCACCAAGCCAATATCAATGTTGCGGGCGAATATTTTGACACCCTCCAATCTTTTCGGGGCTGTGACAGCATTTTACAGCTGCGATTGAAAATATCGGCAGAAGGCGTTGACACCGTTGTAGCCAAGATATTTGAAGGTGAAACCTACATGTTGGGCAATCAGCCGTTCAAGAAAGCCGGGGAATTCGACGCACATTTTTCCTCGCTATACGGCTGCGACAGCGTGGTGCATTTGTCGCTCGATTTTTACAAAATATTCATACCCAATGCGTTAACGCCAAACGGGGATGGCATCAACGATGTTTTCACCATCTACTCAGGCAACGAAGTCGAGGAAGTGTTGAGCCTAGAGGTTTTTGACAGGTGGGGAGGCCAGGTGTTCAGTCAGTTCAGCTTGCCGCCCAACGACGGAACCTACGGATGGGATGGCACCGCACACGGAAAGCCAGCCTCCCTCGGCACCTATGTGTGGCAAGCAAGCGTCCGCTTCGATGACGGCAAAAAAAGGGTGCTTTCAGGGTCGGTCACTTTGCTTCAATGAACCTTCTAAAATCATGGCAACTCAGCAGACCTTGCCTTGAAAAGTATTGAATACACAAAAATTAAATTTGTAAGAAATTGTATATCCTGATTTTTTGCCATTACCTTTGTGTTGTTCTTTGAGAAATTCTCTGTAAGCAAGAGACATTTATCCGGCAAGGGTCTCTGTCAGTAGCCCGGTAAGTAAGTTTTCGCAAGTTCCACTAACTCCGCAACCTGCCTTCCGCTATCTGCCTTTCTTTCCCAATTTTGTTCGTTCCTAAATTTTTAGTGCTTCAGAAGTTCTCTGTTTTTTTTCATTTTAATCATTTTTTGCAATGAACATTTTCGTAGCAAAACTGAATTTTGACACGCAAGAAGATTACCTGCGTGAAGTTTTCGAAGAGTATGGTGAAGTCACTTCGGCTTCTGTCATCACTGACAAGTTCACTGGTAAATCAAAAGGCTATGCCTTCGTTGAAATGCCTAACGACGAGGAAGGAGAGAAAGCAATTGCGGAGCTGAATGACAGCGAAATTGATGGTCGCACCATCGTAGTAAAGAAAGCTGAACCACGTGAAGCCCGTAGTGGCGGCGGTGGTGGTGGCCGTGGCGGCTTTGGCGGCGGCGGAAGCCGTGGCGGCGGTGGCGGTTACGGCGGCGGCGGCGGAAGCCGTGGCGGCGGCGGTGGTTACGGCGGCGGCGGCGGAAGCCGTGGCGGCGGTGGCGGTTACGGCGGCGGCGGCGGCGACCGTCGTGGCGGTGGCGGCGGCGGCTACGGCGGCGGCGACCGTGGTGGCAACCGTTGGTAATTCAACGCAACTACAAGATACTTTCAATAAAAAAAGGCCCGGGGTTCGCTCCGGGCCTTTTGTGTTTTAAGCTTATTGAGGATTTAGTCGCTTCGCTCAAAACGGCCCTTTCTCGTTTTTTGCTCAAGCACCTAATCCCATACAAGCGCTTAGGCACTGTACTTCTCCACGAACGCCTTCATCTCGTCCACCATCTCCGGGCTGCCCATCGCTACCGTCACCCGCTGGTGGAGTTGGCTGGGTTGAAGCTCAAGCACCCGCTCCAGCTGGCAGGTGATGGCCTTTCCGCCCGCTTGCTCCACCAAAAAGCCGATGGGGTTGCACTCGTACAACAAGCGGAGTTTGCCCTTTGGATACTTTCGGGTATTCGGGTAAAGGAAAATCCCTCCTTGGAACAAAATCCGGTGAAGATCGCTCACCATCGAGCCGATGTAGCGTAGCTGCATATTGCTGTCCGAGCAGTGGTCAATGTAGCGGCGCATCTCGATGTCGAACTTGAGGTAATAGCCTTGGTTCAGCGAGTAGTAATTGCTGCGCTTCGGAATCTGGATGTTCTGGTGCGAAAGGCAAAACTCACCGATGGTCGGGTCAAGGGTGAAGCCGTTCACCCCACTGCCCGTGCTGTAAACCAAGATGGTGGAAGTACCGTACAGCACGTAGCCAGCCGCCACCAGGTCCACCCCTTTTTGCAAAAAATCTTCGTCAGTTACAGGCCCACTTGGGTCGCTGACCCTGCGGTAGATGCCGAAGATGGTGCCCACGCTCACGTTCACGTCAATATTTGAAGAGCCATCGAGGGGGTCCATCACCACCACGTACTTGCTCGGTTTGCCGTGCAGAGGCGGCATAGCAATGAACTCTTCGTTTTCCTCGGAGGCAATACCAGCGCATTCCCCACTGTTTCGCAAGCACTCTATGAATTTTTCATTGGCAAAAATATCCAACTTCTGCACCGTGTCGCCGTGCAGGTTCTCATTGCCGACTGCGCCTAGGATATTGAGCAGGCCCGCCTTGTTGACTTCCCGGTTCACGATTTTGGCGGCAACGCCGATGTCTCGGAGCAGCCCGGTGAGTTCGCCCGTGGCGAAATTATGCTCCTGCTGCCGACGAATGATGAACTCGTCGAGGGTAATGATTCGGTTTTGCATAATAATTTGGTTAAGGCTTGTTTGGTTTAAAGTTTAAAGTTCAAAGTTTCAGGGAAGGGGCTAGGCTGGCGAAGCGTTGTTCATTGAGCGATGAGGCATTTAGGTAAGGCATTTATTTCCATTTTATTCCTTTCATCTCACAAGTTTTGAGGTAGTCCATCAGCCCAGAATCGGTCTTGCTAACGCTCATGGCCAGTGCAAAAAGTTCATCAAATTCATCCTTGGTGATGTATCCAACGTCGAATGCACGGTACGCCTGTGAACGGACTTCGCCCGAAGAACCTTTGGAAACACTCAAAAAATTGATGCTTAAGGCGCCAAGACTTGAACTAAAAGTATA
>JALOMF010000519.1 GCA_025455635.1 Saprospiraceae bacterium
CTGTGAGCGTGGCCAAGCTCGACGTTCGGGACGCCGTCGCCTCGGCCTCGCCCACGGTCTATGACGCCTTGGAGACCATGAAGGGCGTGCAGGTCATCTCGCCCAGCCTCGGCTTTCGGGTCATCAATACCCGTGGCTTCGCCAACACGACCAACGTCCGCTTTGCGCAATTGGTGGACGGCGTGGACAACCAGTCCCCGCACATCGGCGCACCCATGGCCAGTGCGCTCATGCCCAGCGACCTCGACCTGCTTTCCGTAGAGGTGGTGGCGGGCGTCGCCACGGCGCTCTACGGCATGAACGCCACCAACGGCCTCGCCAATTTTCAAACGAAAAACCCATTTTACTCGGAAGGAATCGGCATACGCCAGCAGGTGGCGGCCTACCAGTTTGGCAGCCCGCATGGTGCCGATGCGGAGTTGATGAGCGAGACGAGTTTGCGCTTCGCAAAGGCTTTTTCCGATAAATGGGCCATCAAGCTCAACGCCAGTTACGCCCGTGGGCAGGACTGGGTGGCCGACGACCGCACCGACCTTTTCCCCAATGGAAACGGCAGCGCCGGGCTGACCGGGGCCGACAATCCCGCCTTCGACGAGGTGAACGGCTATGGCAACGAGTCCTCCAACCGGAAGACCCTGAGCCTTGGCGGCAAGAACTACGTCGTAGCCCGCACGGGCTACCGGGAGCGGGAAGTGGTGGACTACCAGATGCAGTTCCTCAAGGGCGAGGCGGGGATTTATTTTCGGCCTTCGGCCAATTCGGAGTGGAGCTACACCTTCCGGGCCAGCAATTTCGACAATGTTTATCAGCGCTCGAACCGCTTCAGAATCAAGGATTACCGCCTCACACAACAGGTTTTGCAGTTTAAAAACCCCATTTTTCAAGCAAGGGCTTACCTCACCAGCGAGAACACGGGCAAATCGTACAACCTGCGCTCCATGGCCGAGAACTTGGACCGCCACTACAAGCCTGACACGGATTGGTACGCCGACTACACGACCGCCTTCAACGCCGCAACTGTCAACGGTGAAACAGTGGCCGATGCGCACCGCACGGCCCGCCTCGCCGCCGACGAAGGCCGCCCCCAAACAGGCACTGATGTTTTCAACGCCCTACTTGATACCCTCGGCGACATCAACAACTGGGACGAAGGCGCTGCGCTGCGGGTAAAGGCGCACCTCGCCCATGCGGAGGGCATGGTGAGCCTCGGTAAATTGCTCGGACTAAAGGATGCGGACTGGCAGGTGGGCGCCGACTACCGTGACTATATCATCGTGCCGGACGGCAATTATTTCATCAATCCAGAGGAGGGCGACGACAACCTGAATTTTTACAAAGCAGGGGCTTTCACCCAAATTGTCCGGTCATTTTTAAACAATAAATTGCGCCTCAGCGCCACCTTGCGGGTGGACAAATGCCGCTATTTCGACCCTGTGTGGAACCCAAGGCTCACGGCGGTTTATAGCCTCTCTGCTGACCACAACCTCCGCTTTTCCTACCAGAACGGCTACCGCTTCCCCAGCATTTTCGAGGGTTATTCCAATATCAACAGTGGCGGGGTGAAGCGGGTCGGCGGGCTGCGCATCATGTCGGAGGGCATTTTTGAAAACACTTGGCTGAAAAGCTCCATTGACAAGTTCCAGGCCGCCGTGAACACGGATGTGAACACCAACGGCCTGACCCAAGCCGATGCCATCCAAAAGAACAAGGACATGCTGAAAAAGAACGATTACACCTACCTCAAGCCGGAATTCATGCGCTCGTATGAATTGGGCTACCGGGGCTTGTTTTTGAAAAAACGGCTGTTCATTGACATTGACGGCTACTACAATTTCTACCGGAATTTCATGGCGCAAGTCGAGGGCAGCATTCCGAACACCGACCTCCAGCCTGACATCCCCACGGCCCTTTTCAGCCGCAGCACCCAGTTCCGTTACCGCCTTTGGACGAACTCCAAGACCGAAGTTAAAAACTACGGAGGCAGCGTGGAGGCACGGTACGCCATTGGCGAGAACTGGGTGGCTTCCGCCAATTTCACCTACGCCACCCTCCAGCGCACCGACCGCAACGACGGCCTTGAAGACGGCTTCAACACCCCTGAATTTGCTGGAAACCTGGGCCTGAACGCCCGCAATATCGCCGGGCATTGGGGCTTTGGCCTGACGAGCCGCTGGCAAAGCAGCTTCTTGTGGCAGTCCTTTCTCGTGAATGGCACGGTGCCCGCCTACCACACACTGGATGGCTTCGTGAGCTACACGTTTGCGCAGCCAAAACTGACCTTGAAACTGGGCGGCACGAACCTCCTCAACAACTACTACACCTCCATGCTCGGTGGGCCGGACATGGGCGGGTTTTATTATGGCACGGTGACGTGTTTCTTTTAAATATCTTGCGGAATGTCAACCGAACTCCTACTACTCTGCCTTGGCCTCTTCTTCATCGTCGCCCTGCTGTACTCTTCCGTCGGTCATGCTGGCGCAACGGGCTACCTAGCCATCATGGCGCTGCTCTCCTTCCCGGTGGATAGCATCAAGGGCACTTCGTTGGTGCTGAACATACTGGTATCGGCCATTGGCACGTACCGCTTCCTGAAGGCGGGATATTTCGATAAAAAAGTCTTCCTCACCTTCGCAGTCACCTCCATCCCGATAGCCTTTGTGGGCGGGGCGATGCAGCTCGACCCCAAGCTGTTCAAGCTGTTGGCGGGCATTTTCCTCATGCTCTCTGCTGTACTGCTGATTGGGAAAAACTACCTCGTGAAACCCAGCAACGAGGAGCCAAAGGGCATACCACTTGTGCCCGGCTTGAGCATTGGCGCAGCCATCGGTTTCCTCTCCGGATTGATTGGCGTGGGCGGCGGCGTCTTCCTTTCCCCCATCATGATTTTGATGAACTGGACGACGGTGAAAAAAGCCTCCGGGGTGGCCGCACTCTTCATCCTCTGCAATTCGGTGACGGGCCTCATCGGCCACCTCTCCAAGCTGCAAAAAGTGGACGAAAACATCGCCTACTGGGCCGTGGCCGTCATCATCGGCGGGCTGATTGGCTCGTACTTGGGCACTTCCAAATTTTCCAATAAAGTCATCTTGACGGTACTGGCGGTAGTGCTGCTGACGGCGGGGTATAAGTTTGTTTTTGTGGGGTGAAAAATCGTGCTTAATAGTTCACGGATTTAACTTATTTACGCAGCATAAATCCGTTCAAATCTGTTCTATCTGTTAAATCCATGTCCTATCACAACCGTAAAATCAAATCCAAAAAAATGAAACTCCTTATCTCCCTTTTCTGCCTCATCCCTTTTCTTGCCCTTTCTCAGCAAACTGCTTTTTTTGAAACAACCCTCTACTTCGAGGATGCCTTGGGAAATACCGACTCGGTGGTCGTGGGCAACGACCCCGATGCAGAAACAGGGCAAATGAACACACAATTCGGTGAAGTGGACATTAGTGCTATGCCCCTTTCCAATCTAGTGTTTTTATTGGATGTTTCAGGAA
>JALOMF010000520.1 GCA_025455635.1 Saprospiraceae bacterium
GTTGGGAAAGCAGTTGCCGGAGCGAACCGAAAGTGGCTGGTAGCGCAACAAATTCGGGTCACGCAAGCCCCGCTCGATGAATGCGGTGATGTCGTCCACCTCGGCTTCGGTCAGCCCAAGCGGCTTGAAGAGCATTGAAATGCGGTCGTCAGGTACGTTCGGGTTTTCTTTCAAGCCTTTGTTTTTGTATTCAACCACGCTGCGCACGCTGCGGAAACTGGCACCATGCCCGTAGAACGGCGAATCCGACAAATTATAAAGCTGTGGCACCTTGAAGCGGTAAAGGTCTGCATCGTTTTTGGTGAAACAAAAGCGCCCCTTGTTCTCGCACGACTCGGAATTGGCGCCGTAAGTGATGTCTGATGACTCGAACAAATCCTTCATGCCCAAGGCATGGAACTCCATGTTTGCAAGGCTCGGCCCGTTGTGGCAGCTTGCGCAATTTGCCTTGCCAAAAAACAGGACAGCACCCCGCTTTTCTTGTTCCGTCATGGCCGATTCTTTGCCCCTGAGCCAAAGCTGGAAAGGCGCCTGGTTGGCCAAAATGATGCGCTCGTAGGCAGCGATGGCCAGCCCAGTGTTCTCTTGGCCGTACCGAACCCCAGGGGCGGATTCAGGAAAAGCCTTGTCGAACAACGCTTTATAATTGAGGTTTACGCAAATATCATCGTTCATTTTCAAACGGTGAACGTCTTGGGCCGCAATCGCCTGTGTCTCCGTACCGTGGTAGCCAAGGTAGTTCTTGGCCTTCGGCGTACCCACTGTCCAACTGGCTTCTGTACCAGCATTTACACCTACCGCCCCGAATTGGCCATTCCACAAAATTGCTTCTTGATAAGCGATGTTGAGGGCAGATGGGGTGCGTATTGGCTGCACGTCAAGCTCAGAAAACTGGTATTCAGGATTGATTATCCGCCCTTCCCCATTTGTTCCGAAGCCGATGCCCCCATCCCCGATTCCTTGGTGGATGCCAGCTTGGAAGCCCGCACTCGCAAAATGACAGGATGCACAGGAAAAAGTGCCCATGCTCGAAGTGTGTTTTGGGCTGAGTCCGATTCCGGTCTCATGGAAAAGCAGTGCGCCAAGGTCTATTTTCGCCTGGGTGATTGGGTTGTTGGGGTCTTGCGGTATCTTGTCGAATTCGTGGCTGTACGGCAAAATATAGTGCGATTTCCCGGTTCCACCCGATGCAGTTATTAAGACTTGCTCAAGTTCATCGTCCAGTAGCGAAATGGGTTGATTGATAGTTTCATCGTCTTTTTGGCAAGCAGAAATAGAAAGGGCAAGCACACCCATTGCAAGGTAGTTCCTTAATCTCATAATTTTTGATTTGAAGCATTACTCGATAACCACAAGGGGAGTTGGTCAGGTAAATTAGACTAACAGGAGGGTAAAGTCAATCAGGTCGGCAAAGCATTTGCCAAAATATTGCCAAAGATACAGCTTCAAAAAATAGCACCTAGTTTCTAAGCAAAAATTAAGTTTTAGGCACAGACAAATTGGCACGTCCTGAAATATTTCATTGATTTTGGTAAAAAGCACCCACAAATGCCGCCCATGAATCTACCTTTCTGCGAAAAATAGCCATGTCCATCAATCTGATTTCTGATACCGTTACCAAGCCCACCCCTGCCATGCTGCAGGCCATGTTCGCCGCCGAGGTAGGTGACGATGTGTTCAACGATGACCCCACCGTGAACGCCCTACAGGCCAAAGCCGCCGACCTGTTTGGAAAAGAAGCCGCCTTGTTTTGCCCTTCGGGAACGATGACGAACCAAATCGCCATCCGTACCCACTGCGGCCAGTTGGACGAAGTCATTTGCGACCACTACTCCCATATTTTTCAGTACGAAACGGGCGGCTACGCCGCAAACAGCGGGGTAGCCATCAACCTCATCGCTGGCACAAACGGTAAAATCACCGCTCCGCAAATCGAGGCGGCTATCAAACCCAACTACGATTGGCTGCCCGCTTCCCGCCTCGTCGTTTTGGAAAACACGGCCAACAAAGGCGGCGGCAGCTACTACACAATCGGCGAAATAAAACCAATCCGGGAGTTGTGCAAAGCACGTGGCCTCATCCTCCACCTCGATGGTGCCCGCCTCTTCAACGCCCTCGTCGAAACAGGCGAAAGCACCCACGATTGGGGGCAGGAATTTGACAGCATCTCCATCTGCCTCTCGAAAGGGCTTGGCGCACCAGTTGGCTCCTTACTCATTGGAAATCAAGACTTTATCGCCAAGGCTAGGCGGTTCCGAAAGGTTATGGGAGGTGGGATGAGGCAAGCCGGCTACCTCGCTGCGGCTGGTATTTTTGCGCTAGAAAATCAGGTTGAAAGATTGAAAGACGACAACCGCCGGGCGAGGGTTTTGGGTGAAACTTTGCGCCAGCTAAACTGGGTGGCCGACGTGCGACCCGTGCAGACGAACATCGTCATATTCGACCTTGAGCCACCGCTCACAGCTGCCGATTTGTTGAAAAAACTAACAGAAAATGGGGTGATGGCCGCTGCATTTGGGCCAGCCACCGTGCGGCTCGTGACGCACTTGGATTTTACGGAAGAGATGCTGGCAACGGTACTGAGCGTTTTGAAAAACCTGGATATTTCACCAAAATAAATGCCCAAGGATTCAAGCACTGAGCGACCTTCGGGCAGAACATCTCAGATTGTCGTTTGCTGGCAGGCCACATTATTAATTTGCGCTACATTTGCCACAGAAAACACCAGTAAATTCCCGTTGCGCTATGACAAACAAAACTTCCCACCATTGGATTTATTGCATAATCGGGCTGATGGCAGTCGTCAACTACCAATGCCAATCCCCCAATTCCGAAGAACAAGCTGCCGAACGGAGCATTTCGGGAGCCTACGAAGCACTTGATTTCTTGGGCAGTGCCAGGGTTTACCCGTTCGACAAGCTGCCCGCAGAAGGCTACCACCAAGCATGGCGTTTCGTTCGGGAAATGGCGACCGCCGAGGCCGAAATCCGCAGCACCGAACCTTGGCAAACCCTTGGCCCGCACAACCGGGCTGGCCGTACCCTCCGCCTCGCTTTCAACCCGCAAAACCCGAACACCATGTACGCCGGCTCGGCCAGTGGAGGGCTTTGGCGAAGCTACACAGGTGGGCAAGGCAGCAACGCTTGGCACCGGATTACGACGGGATTCCCGGTGCAGGCCGTGAGCAGCATTGAGTTCCCTCCCAACGATTCCATGACCATTTTCGTTGGCACTGGCGAAATCTACAACCACCAAGCTGCCGGTACGGGCAGCACCTATCGCCCTACCCGTGGCAGCTACGGCATCGGCATTTTGCGAAGCAAGGACGGCGGCGACACTTGGGAGAAAAGCCTCGATTTCAGCCTTGACCAAAACAAGGGAGTCTGGGACGTGGAAATAGCGGAGTCCAACCCCGCCATCGTGTACGCAGCTACCACCGATGGGGTTTATAAAAGCACAAACGGCGGCGACACCTGGGCGCTCGTTCACCAA
>JALOMF010000046.1 GCA_025455635.1 Saprospiraceae bacterium
GGTAAGTCGTCGTCAGCTTTACATTCTGTAACGTTGTGTATCTTAGGGTATCGGGGACGGCCTGCGCACAGCCATCAGTGTGGGTCTAACATCATACTTCAGGGCAAGTATAGGGTATTGTTTTGGTAACTGCAAGTCGGCTGCGTGACATTAACATTATTGCCGCCGAGATTTAATCTTGGCGAAACTGGAACGGACAAAGCAGCATCAATCCTTGCGGAGCCTCAAATCAAGCTGGTTTCGGAGCCAAACAGCACCGTTCCACAGGTTTCGGGCGCTGTTTTACGCAGTACGGCGCTCCTTGCCACCAAAGCAGGCGCTGAACTGGGCGTTTCGGTGCTGGCTGGCCCAAACGGTGCTTGATACGGCTGGTTCATTTCCCGTTTAGCACGTAACGGTGCTTGATTCGTGCGAAACGGGAACTGATTTGGGAAGAACAGGTCTTTGTGAAAAATCAACGGTCGTTGCAGCTTGTACAACGACCGTCGAAATTTCGCCCACGCCCTTGAGCGGTTTTTACACGGTGTTCGATTTTTTTCTCACGCCCTTGGGGGAAAATTACAAGCCAGTGGAAATTTTCTCGACGCCCTTGGGGGAAAATCCCACGCCGTCCGTTTTTTCTTCTACGACCGTGAGCGGAAATCCCAAGGCCTTCGAAAAATTTTCGACCACCTTGTGAGGATACGCCACGCCGTTCGATTTTTTGTTCACGACCGTGATTTTCGATAAAATTATTGTTGCGTACGCAAGTGAAGGCTGCGTGTCGCAGTTTTTGTACTGCGGAATGAATGAAATTGAGGCACCCCATTTCCCCCCAGTTTTCGCACCTTTGCCCCTCAAAACACTACCATGACAAGGCTCATTACCCTTATCCTAGCCGCTTTTTTGCTGGCGCAATGCAAGGCGCCAAAAAGTGCTACCGTGCCTGCCATCGCCACGCCCGGCGACCAGCGCATCGCTTTTTACAATGTCGAAAACCTGTTCGATACCGTGGACGACCCTAAGAACATGGGCGACGACGAGTACCTGCCCACCAGCAAGAAAAAGTTCACCCCGGAGCGCTACCAGACCAAGCTCGACCACTTGGCGAAGGTGGTGAAGGGCATGGGCTACCCGGCACTCATCGGCTTGGCCGAGGTGGAGAATGCGGCGGTGCTGAAGGATTTTTGTGAAAAAACCAGCCTGCAAGCACACGGCTACGGCTATGTGCATTTCGAGTCGCCTGATTTCCGGGGCATTGATGTGGCGCTGCTCTACAAAAAAAGCAGGTTCAGCGTAGCGGAGGCAGAGGCGGTGCGCATCCAGTTCCCGGTGGGCATGATTCCCGACAAGCCCGACTACACGACCCGTGACTTGCTGGTGGTGGAAGGCAAATTCGGGGGCACGGTGCTGCTGCACCTCATCGTGGCGCATTTGCCTTCAAGGAGCGATGGGCAAAAGGAGACGGAGCCTCGCCGCCAGCACGTTGCAGCGCAAATTGCGAAGCAAACAGCGGCTATTTTGCAAAAAAACAAGGCCGCCAATATCGTCATCATGGGCGATATGAACGACGAACCCACCGACCCCAGCATGTCGCAAAGCCTTGGCGCTCAGGCACTTGGCACTAGCTTGGCCGATGGCAAACTCTACAATTGCTTTTCACAACTCCACGCCGAGGGCAAGGGCAGTTACCGCTTCCGGGGCGATTGGAACATGCTCGACCAAATCATCCTTTCCACTCCTTTGATGGATGAAAAATCGCCGGTTCATTACCAGCGTTCGGTCATTTACCAAGCGGAATACATGATGTACATGGATGAGAAATACGGCCTATCGCCCAGCCGCACCTATGGCGGCGACCGCTACTTCGGGGGGTACAGCGACCATTTGCCGATTTATGTGGAGCTGGGTAATTAGGGATGAGGAACGAGGGAACAGGGATGAGGGGGCGAGCTTGGTTGAAAATAAAGAAATTACCGATTGGTATGGATTCCCGCTGTGCGAAACGATATGTGCAGCGCTTTAAGCTGCTTTTGTCATCGCCGAAGGCGACCAGTCCATGTCTCATGGATAGCCCTGCTTTGTGAAACGCTGTGCGCCGCTTTGTCATGGCCGAAGGCCAACTGCGACGCCATATTAGCTGTCATGTGGGACGCCGCAGTCGGCCTCCGGCCATGACAAAGCGACTTAGCGGCTCTCCGAATGGATTTATAAAAAGACACTGCAAAACCGAAAATGCACTGCCTTTCGCATTGCGTTGTTACTGACAGTGGACTGCCGACAGTGGACTGCCGACTGTGGACTGCCGACTGTGGACTGCCGACTGTGGACTGCCGACTGTGGACTGCCGACTGTGGACTGCCGACAGTGGACTGCCGACTGTGGACTGCCAACTCAAAACTCAGTCCGTCTTAAACCGCAGCAATTTCCGTTTCTCCTTTTTCTGCTTGCGGGCCTCCAGCAGCTCGCTGAACGAATCAAATTCCCGTTTGTAGTTGAGCGCCACGCCTTGGCGGTTGCGGCGGCCACTGGCGATGTCGGCTTCGGAGCCTGCATAGACCCGGAGCTTGAGGCGGCGGTCTTTCGTCAGCACGTATTCCAGCACGAACTCGCTGGCGAGCAGGCCATTGGTGTTGCGGTAGGTTTGGTTCCCCACGTTCACGCCGCCCTGCACCGAGAACCGGTCGCTGACGATGACCTTAAGGCGGGTACGCAGCTCGTTGTTGGTGTAGCTGTTGGCGGGGTCTCTCACGTCGCCAGTGCTGGTGAATCGGTTGAAGGAAATGTCGAAATCAATGCCCTTGATGAGGTTGCTACCCGTGAGGAACTCGGAGAACATCTCGGTGACGAACATCGAGAACTGGTTGGAAAGCATCTCGCTCACGGTGTTGATGCCCACGTCGCCTGCTTGAATCGTGTAGCCTGACGGCAAAAACTGCCCCAGCACCAGCAGCCCGAACACTTGGCGGTTCAGTTCGTTGGGGTCGAGGCGCACGGTGCGCATTTTGTTCTCCGCATAATTGCGAAGCTCCGAATCGAGGTTCGGGAAGCCGATGTCGAACGAGATGTCGGGGCGGAGCAACTTGCCCGACAGGCCCATCGTCAGGTTGACGGGGGTGCTGTTGCGGGCCAGGTCCTGCACGTCGCCGGAGGCTGCCGCCAAGTACTCCGAGATGAAACTAAATACCGAAGTGCTGAGGCCGTAGTAGGTGGCGTCCACGTTGATGTCGGCCTCGTAGGGGTCACGGGTCCAGGTGATGGTGCCGCCGGGCCTTACGGTGAAGGGCTTGTTGAGGCCGAGGCTCATCTGCGTGAACAGGTAGCTGCCCGTCTCCACGGTGAAAGTCCCGTAGATGTCGAAGCGGCCCTCCCGGGTGGTGATGACCTTGATATTGCCGTTGCCAGTGCCCTGCATCACATCGCCCCAAGCTTGGTCAAACACCACGTCCATCACGGCCACCGGGGTGATGGTGATGTCGAATTCCATGTTGAGTCCCCGCAGTTCCTTCACGGTTTGTGCAGGGCCGTTTTGCGGAGCGGTCTCGATGGTGGGTTTTGTGAAAATAATGAAGCCATCCACGCTCTTGGTGGAGGAGCCGGACATGGGCAAGTACATTTGTGTGCCGGGCGAAGTGGAGGCGTTCACGTAGAGTTCCGGTTTTGCGAAGCTGCCCGTGAAGCGCACGTAGCCCGAACCAATGGCCGTCCCGTAAAACACGGGGCTGTCTTTTTTGGTGGTTTCCATGCCGATGAAGGGCCGGTCTTTTTCGGTGGTCACCCGCAGGTCGAGGCCAAAGTCTTTGAAATGGTTGTGCGTGATGCCGCCGTCGAGCCTGGCCCGGTTGCCCTGTCGGTCGAGCACCCACGAGTCCTTGGCGTCGAAGATACGGTTGCTCAAAGTCACTTGCCCCGCAGGCACCCGGTAGGTGACGCCGAGGGGTTTTATCCCAAATTCGACATTGTTCACGGTGGCCAAGCCGCTGATTTCGGGCTTGGAGGGCAGGCCAAAGAACTTGACACCGGTGGCGCTCAAGCTGCCCTTGGGGTTCAGCACTTCCGGCACGAAGTAGTTCACGATTTTCACGGGAATCTTTTCCAGTTCCACGTCAAAATTGAAGTAGAGCGGCTCGCCCTTCACCCATTTGCGGTCTTTTTTGGCGACGAGGTTGGGCGGGTTGAAGTAACCGTCGGCGGTGATGAGCGAGGAATCCCCCTCGATGCTCAAGGCCGCCAGCACCGTCTCCTGGATGCTGTTGCCCGTGGCGTCGAGGCGCAGCACGCCGTAGTTGTCGCCGTTCACGGTCAGGTCGTTGATGCGCAGCAGCGCCGATAGCCCTTCGAACTTGAAGACGTTTTTCACCTTGGCCGTGAGGTCGGCCATGCCGCCGATTTTATGCTTCTGGATGTCCCGGATGAAGGCCAGCGAGTCAATCGGGTAGTTCGTCAGTTGCAGCTCCAAGCCCTCGTCCCGTACACTGTTCAGCCGGATGCTGCGCAGGCCGGAGGTGAGCATGAAGTTCTGCGTCTCCACCCGTTTGTCGCCGATGAGCAGGTAGTTGTCGGTGCTGATGGCCCAGGTTTCGTTCAGCACCACGAGGTCGCTGGGCTTGAAGCTCACTTTCCAGCCGTTGTCCTCCTCCAAGGACAGCACGCCGTTGATGTTGATATTGTCGAGGATTTTGTAAAAATTCGAGGAGATGATGAGGAACTCCAGCGTGTCGGAATAGATGGAGCCGATGAGCGAGACGGGCGACAGCTTCTGGGTCTCGTTGAACGCCGTTTCGATGACGCCCACTTGCAGGCTGCCCTCTGGCCCGTTTAGTTTGCTTCGCAAATACACGTCCTTGAACTTGAAGTTCTGGTACTCCCAAGCGGGCACTTCCACTTCGAGGTAAGCCTTGTTCCGGAAGCCGTCGTAGCTGCCCTTCACCGTGGACTCGTCGAAGCCCTGGAGTTTTTCCTCAAAGAAATTGACAAGGTTTTGGAGTTGGTAAACTTGGAGGTTGAAGTCGAACTTGGCCGTGTCACGCAGCGGCACGGCGGGCTTCAGTTTTAGGCGCTCCGCAAATTCGGGGTAGTTCATCGAGACGAACCTGCCGAGCTGCATCGGTATTTTTTCGATGTCGAAATTGCCGTTCACATCGAGGTCGCCCAGGGTCGAGTGCAGGCTGAACAGCTTCTCCTGTTTGGCCCTGTCCCAGGTCGAGGACAGCACCGCCGTGTCAATCGTCAGGGAGTCCTTTCGGTTTTTCACGATGGTAAAATCAACCACCTCCGCCGTTCCGGCAATGTCGGAGAGGCGCTTGCCCCGCAGCTTGAGGTCCATTTTTCCGAAGAACTGGAGGTCTTTCGAGGTGAGGTTGAGCGGGCGCAGGTCGAGCTTCTGCACGTCCGCCACGAAGTTGAAGCTGGGCAGCGAGTCGGCGAAGTTGATGTCGCCACCGAAATCCAGTTCGATATTGCCGTCGTGGATGTTGAAGTCGCCCACGAAACGGTTGCGCTGGAGGCTGCCCTTGATTTTGGCGTTGCGGTACTTGTAGCCTTTGTAGGTGATGCTGTCCACGATGCCTTCTAGGTCGGCGCTGACCTTGTTCAAGGTGAGGCCGACGCCCTGCTTCACGTGCGTGTCGAGGGTCACTTTGCCGAGGTCCCGGTTGCCCGACCAAGCCCCAAGGTCGAAGTCGTGGAGGTAGAGGTCGCCGGAGTAGCGGGCCTTGTCCCGGCCTTCCCGCAGCTTCAGGTTCATGAACATTTCGGCCCGCCCGATGTCGGTTTTCAGCTTGCCGTCCGCCACGAAGTCCTCGAAGAAGCCGTCGAATTTACCGCTGAAATCAATCTTGCCAAGCCGGTCGAAGTTGTCGGGCGGCCTGAACTTGGGGATGAGGTTGCGGAGCGTCCGCACGTCGGTTTGCAGCCGGTCCAGTTTCAAGTGCAGGAACTGCTCTTCCGGCACGGCGAGGTTTCGGGTACTGAAGCTGCCCTCGATTTTTAGGCCAGCGGCCATGTTGATTTTCAAGTTCTTGCCGTCGAGGCGGTTCACGGGGCCTTTCACAAGTCCGTCAATTTCAACGATTTGGTCTTTGTTTTCTTTGAAAAACGGGTTGTTTTCCAGCGCTGGCGCAAACTTCATCACATCCCGCAGCGCCACTTTTGAATTGTGGAAACGGCCTTCCATTTTCACCTCGTTCACGAAGTCCTCCCAAGCCGTGTACGAGCCGCCGTACCTAAAAATCAGCGTGTCGCCCAGCTCGGTGAAGGGGGTTTTGAGGTTCACGCCGTAGAGTTCCATGCCCCGGCAGGAGAGCGCCGCCTGCTTGGCCGAGAGGTTTTCGAGGATGAAGCCCGTGGTGTCCCGGCAAGCGATTTTCTCCACCTCTCCCTCAAATTCCAGCTCTGAGAACTGGAATTTGTTGAAATGCAGTTCCAAATCCCTGACGTCGAGGTAGTTGTAATTCAGGACGGAGTCGGGGGTGAGGCGCACTGGCTCCACCTTGAAATTGCGGAGCGTAAAACTGCCGCCGTTCAAGTCGAAGTCGTTGATGGAAATGACGAGCTTGGTGGTGTCGGCGGGGTCTTTCGCTTCCGCAATGGCGGTCGGCACCACTTGTGGGGCATCGCTGGGTTTGTCCAGTTGGATTTTCACGATTGGCTCGTCCACCACAAATTCCGAGAGTTCGATGCGTTTGCCCAAGAGGTCGAAGCGGTCAAAATGCCCTTCGGAATGCTCGATGTACACGTCGAAGCGCTCACCCGTCACTTCATCTGGCTTCAGGAAATGCACCCGGTCGAGGTACAGGTGGCGCAGTTGCAGGCGAAAGGGTTTGCTGGGCTTGCCGGGTTCTTTTTTCTCCGTAGGAGCGAAATAATCCAGGATGAACTGGTAGTTCTGCCCCTTCTGCCCCAATTCCCTGCTGATGCGGATTTCGGCATCGGCCAGGCGCAAGGACTCGATATTGAATTTGCGGAACGCCAAATCAAAAATGCCGGAGTGCGTGACTTCGAGCATCCCGGCATAGAGCAGGGTATCGCCTTTGAGGTCTTCGAGGTAGAAATTTTCTAGCTTCACGACGTTGAAGATGCCGAGCCTGACCTTTCCCACCCGCACGTCCGTTTTCCATGCTTGGCTGAGGTATTTGGTGGCCTTCTGTGCTACCTTGTTTTGCACCCAAGGAACCTGAAAAACCAGCAATGGCAAAAAGACGATAGCCGCCACGGTCTGCAACAACCGCCGGAGCACGAGCGGAAGCAAGCGCCGCCTGCTTCTGCGGTCACTCCCAATTGCTTGCTGTTCAACCTTTTGCGTAGGGTTTTCCATGAAAAAAATGAACGGGTGACAAATCAGGCTTCAACGCCTGTCAACCCAAAACCCGAAGGTACACCTGTTTTGTTTGCGCTTGAATACCTTTTAACGAAAGTTTATGGCTGAGGTTGGGCTTCGAGCGCCAGGGTTGCATGTTCTGGAAAAAATGGCAGCAGCAAATTGGTGAAAAACGCCGGGGCTGGCATGGGCCGATTGGTGTTCATGTCCACGAACACGAGCCGGATTCGCCCGCCATTGACGAGCTTCTTTTGCTCATTGAAAACCTCGACGTAGAAGGTCATGTGCTTGTCGGTGGGGAAGGTGCGCAGCGTGGTGCGGATGGTGAGCATTTCGTCGTACTTGGCCGGGCGGATGTAGCGGCTTTCCATCGCCGCCACGGGCAACATCACCCGGTAGTCGTCCTCCATTTGCTTGTAGGTGAGGCCGAGCGCCCGCAGCATTTCGCAGCGTCCGATTTCATAATAATCGGCGTAGCGCCCATAATACAGATAGCCCATTTGGTCGGTTTCGCCGTAGTGAACCCGTTTTTGATATTCGTGAATGTACATTTTTAGTTTGCAGTTTGTCAGTGGGCAGTGGGCAGTCTATGCCAAGCTGCCATTGAATTGTCGGGGCAAAGTTAGCAGAATCTGACTGCAAACTGCCCACTGACAAACTGCAAGCTACCTTTTCTTCCGCTTGTTGTTTTTGTAGTCCAAGAACACGAACTCGCCCAGCCCTTGCAGGTTGGAGTAGAACGCCTTGCCGTTGTTGGCTTTCGTGAACTGGTCAACGAACTGCACCAAATAAGGGTCACGGGCAATCATGAACGTGGTGATGGGGATGCTCATCTTGCGGCATTTCATGGCGAGGTTCAGGGTGCGGGTGACGATGGTGCGGTCTAGCCCGAAGCTGTTCTGGTAGTATTTCTTGCCTTTTTTGATGCAGGTCGGCTTGCCGTCGGTAATCATGAAAATCTGGCGGTTGGGGTTGCGGCGCTTTTTCAGGATGTCCATCGCCAGTTCCAGCCCGGCCACGGTGTTGGTGTGGTAGGGGCCGACTTCGAGGTAGGGTAGGTCCTTGATTTCGATTTGCCACGCATCGTTCCCGAACACGATGATGTCCAGCGTGTCCTTCGGGTAGCGGGTCGTGATGAGTTCCGACAGGGCCAGCGCCACTTTTTTGGCGGGCGTGATGCGGTCTTCCCCGTAGAGAATCATCGAGTGCGAGATATCAATCATCAGCACAGTGCTGGTCTGGCTTTGGTAAAACGTCTCTTGCACCTCCAGGTCTTCCGGCGTCAGCTTGAACTGCTCGATGCCGTGGTTGATATGGGCATTGCGCAAGCTCTCCGACACAGCGATGGATTCCAGGCTGTCGCCAAACTCGTAGGGCCGCAGTTCGCTGGCCAGTTCATCGCCTTTCCCGTCGAACTTGGTGGAGTGGTTGCCCAGCTTCGTTTTTTTCAACTTGCCAAACACTTCCTCCAGCGCTTTGCGCCGCAGGGCGATTTCCATTTTGGAAGTGGGCACGTAGCCGGGCATTCCGCTGGCCTCGCCGTCGGTGATGTAGCCCATGTCCATCAGGTCTTGGATGAAATCGGCCATGCCGTACTCGTCGGACGTGAGGTGGTACTTGCGGTCAAGCTCGGTGAGCCACGACAGCGCCTCGCTCACGTTGCCGGAAGTGTGCAGCAGCAGCTCCTGAAACAGCTTCAAGAGCTTGTCAAAAATGGAACCCTCGTCGTCAGGGGTGTATTCTGAAAATTGCCAACCAAGCATGGGCGGGGAATTTGGAAATTAGGAAATCGAAGATTCACGCAAGTAAATTAGGAAATTGGTGAACTGGGGTCGCCGTGAAAGACAATTTTTGGAGGCTAAATGTTCTCAATTGTTCTTCAAGGTTTCAAATTAAGATTTTACTGAGTTTCTGGCTTCATTTCAAACTGATTGCATTTTTGCTACAGTCGCATTTACCAATCAACCAACTATTAAAAGGATTTTAGCAGTCACTCCCGTGAAACTTGAAACTTGAAACTCAATAACCATTGGCTCTGCAAGTTAGGTAGAAATGGCGTCACTTCGCTTTTTTAGCTTGCGCAATTCCAGCCAGACAATCCGGCCAGCCAAGGCCAAGACGATGAGCAGCCCGCCGATGATGGCGCCTTTCGTGGGTTTTTCTTTGTAAAAAATGAGCACCCAAACCGGGTTCAAAATCGGTTCCAACATGGCCAGCAGCGCCCCTTCGATGGCCAGCACCCGCCGCAGCCCGTAGGTGAACAGCACGAAGCCCAGCCCCAATTGCAGGATGCCCAGCCAAGCCAACATGCCCGCTTCGGGGAGGGTCGGGAGCGGGGATTGCAGCAGCCAGGGGAGTCCCACCAAAGCCATCAGCACATTGCCCCAGAAGATGGAGGCAGGTTGGCGTTCCGGCCCGTTCAGCCGCTGCCCAATGAACAGCGCCGCCATCAGGAAGCCCGACAAAAATGCGATGAAATTGCCGAGCATATTGCCCGCTTCGAGGTCGCCGGAGACGAGGACGACCATGCCCACCACGCACACGGCTATCGTCACAACGTTCACCCGCTCCATTTTCATTTTGAAAAAATACGGCTCGGCCAGTAGCACGTAAATCGTTCCGGTGTATTGGAGCAGGATGGAATTTGCTGCCGTGGTCAACTTGGTGGACACGACGAAACTCAGCACCAGCAGGCAATAAAACACGGCATTGAGCCATGCCCTCCCGTTCATTTCGAAGACTTTTTTTCTAAAAAAAACAAGGAAAACCGCCGCTGCCAGAAAGCTTCGGTAGGAGAGGATGGTGTAGGCGTCTTGCGGCAGCAGCTTCACAAACACGCCGCCCGTGCTCCAAAAAATGGCAGCAAAAATAATGGCAATGATGCCCCTGCGGTGTTCGGCGATGCCCCTGAGTTCGGCCATAGGTCATTTGAATTGGCCGCAAAGATTGGGTTTTTGCGCTTGAAAACATGGAGCTTTTTGGATATTGCTTATTTGCCGGGCAAAACAAAGGCTTCAATGTTTTGAGTTTTGGAAAACCAAAAATGATAATTTCGCACCCAAATTGCTTGATGGGGTAAGGAAAATCGGCAATTTTTCTACTTCAAATCATGCAGCAAGCAATCACAGTTGAAGGAAATTTTTTCGTATCAACATTGCAATCGGGTAATGAATCGGCCTTCGCCGAACTATACGACAACTACTCGGCGATGCTCTACGGTACGATTCTCCGCATCGTGGGGGAGCCTGCCGAGGCTGAGAATTTGCTGCAAGATTGTTTCGTGAAAATATGGCAGCACATTGGCCGTTATGACCCAGCAAAAGGGCGTTTGGCCACTTGGCTCATCAATATCGCCCGCAACACGGCCATAGATTTCAAGCGCTCGAAGTTTTATTCGCAAACCCTGAAAAACCAAAGACTTGACAATGTCGTAGGTCATGGGGCTTCGCAAGCAGCTTCGCACATCAACCAAGAAGTCATCGGCCTTCGGCAATTGGTGGAAAAACTACCCAACGGCTGCCGGGAAGTCATCGAGTGGATGTATTTCGAGGGGCTGACCCAGCAGGAAATCTCGGCGCAGTTTGGGATTCCGCTAGGCACGGTGAAATCACGTACACGCTTGGCAATCAAGCACTTAAGAACCTATTTTGAATCTAATAACGCAATTTCAATAATTTGAAAAAGCCCAACAATATATCACTTTCTACCATCCGAGAGTGGCTGACTGGCGACGACCACAGCCCGTCCCCATCGGAGGTCGAGGATGCTGAAGATGCCATCCTTGCCTTCGCACAAGCTAGCGCCGTGGCCCCGCCTGACCATTTGCGCTCCAAGATTTTGTCAAGAATAGACGACCTGAAAACCCAGTTGGACAACCGACAAAAACTCGAATTGGACAAGCTGCCCATGCTGGCGGACAATACGAACTGGTACGACTGGAACGAGCTTGCACAAGGTTTCGAGCCACCCGATGGGTTCGAGAATATCCACCTGCACCCACTGGAGTCCAACGAAAAGCGGGACTTGTTCGTGGCATGGGTCAAGGAAATGGTCGAAGAAGAAGTCCACCATGACATCCTCGAAAGCATCTTGATTTTGGAGGGTAGCTGCGAGTGCCATATCACTGACGAAAAAGGCGAATGCCGCACGGTTCGCTTGGGCCAAGGCGAGCATATCACCATGCAATTGGGGGAAACACACGATATTGTAATTACTTCCTTGAAGCCAGCCAAGGCGATTTTGGAGTGGAGGAAGGTGGCAGCATAAGTTTTGCTTATTTCAACAAACGGTGTATTTTTGTATAAAATGATGTGAAAATGGATATAGCAACTTTAGAAATCAATGCCGAAACAACATACGAACAAGAAAGAGGAAAACCTATGCCTAGTAAATTACACTCAATTCTCACCCATGATATCATGCGCTTTTTTATGCTCAATTATTACAGCGCTTTTCGAGCCTTTCCAGAACTAACATTGGATACTCCGGGCGAAAAAACGACCCCAGACATTGCCATTTGTGAAATAGAGCCTGTTGATTATAACCATGACGAAACCAAGCGCAAAACGCCGCCGCTTGCTACTATCGAAATCCTATCTCCGACCCAAGTTCTACAAACTTTGCTCGACAAAACCAACGACTATTTCTCCTTTGGCGTAAAATCATGCTGGGTCGTGCTGCCCTCCCTCAAAAGTATTTACGTGTTCAGTGCGCCGCACCAATTCGAGGTGTATTCTCATGGCGACGAATTGGTGGATGAGAAGCTAGGCGTGAAAATGCCCATTGATGAAATTTTTGCGGCATAATCCTCATTCAAAAAAAAAGCCCTGCCCGAATCGCTGCCGCTCTTGCTCCTTTTCCCTTTCTTTGCGGCAAATAAAATGGTATTTATGAACTGAGAAACGCAAGCCGCTGATTGACAAGTGGTTATGACATTTTATTTTTAAACTTCAACATCAATCCACATTTTCAATGTCGAATCTTTCCCTTCGCTGCGCTGATAATATCCGCATTCTAGCTGCTTCCATGGTCGAAAAAGCCAAGTCTGGCCACCCCGGTGGGCCGATGGGCGGTGCCGATTTCGTCCACGTGCTTTACACTGAGTTCTTGAACTACGACCCGAGCGACATGGCTTGGCCGCTGCGTGACCGATTCTTTTTGGACGCTGGCCACATGTCCGCCATGCTCTACGCCCAGCAGACCCTGCTCGGCAAATACTCGATGGAGGACATCCAGAATTTCCGGCAATGGGGCAGCCCGACGCCCGGCCACCCGGAAATTGACGTGCAGCGGGGCATCGAAAACACGAGTGGGCCGCTTGGCCTTGGCCATGCCTTCGGCATAGGTGCGGCCATCGCCGAACGGTTTTTGGCGGCAAGGTTCGGGGAAACTGTGGCCCACAAAACCTACCTCTACATCTCCGACGGCGGGGTGCAAGAAGAGATTTCACAAGCTGCTGGCCGCATCGCTGGGCACTTGGGTCTCGGCAACATCGTCATGTTTTACGATGCCAACGACATCCAGCTTTCGACCGAAGTGGACGACGTGACCAGCGAGGACACTGCCAAAAAATACGAGGCTTGGGGCTGGCACGTGCTTACCATCCCCGGCAACGACCACGACGCCATCCGCTCGGCCATCAAGGCGGGCCTGGCGGAAACGGAGC
>JALOMF010000047.1 GCA_025455635.1 Saprospiraceae bacterium
CTGTACGGCTCGCTCGGCATTTACTTTGCCATTTTGATAGCGCAAATGTGGTACGTGCGCCGCTTGGGGCAGTTGCGGCTGCGCCCAAAACTGAGCGCCTTAAAGAAGGGCATGGTCAAGGAAATGGCCCGTTTCAGCCTATTCGGTTTTTTGGGCAGCCTTGGCAGTCGGCTCTCCTCCGAATTCCTGAATTTCTTCATGCTCGGCACCCTCGCCACGCTCGACGAAACGGGGGTTTATGCCATCGCCTATGCCATCGCCAACGTGGTGGATGTGCCCCGCAAGGCCATCTCCCGCATCGTGTCGCCGCTGCTGGCCGACAAGTTCAAGGGTGGGAAAATAGGGGAGGTCGAAGAAATCTACCACAAGACCTCGCTCAACCAACTCATCGCCGGGCTGCTGGTATTCCTGTCCATCTGGGTTTCCATTGACCAGATTTACCAGATAATGCCCAATGGTGAGTCTTTTGCCGCCGGCAAATACGTGGTGCTGCTCCTTGGCGTCGCCCGCATCGTGGACATGATGACGGGCGCCAATTCCGAGATTCTCAGCTACTCCAAGCACTACCGTTTCAACTTCTACCTAGTGCTGCTCATGGCCGTGGTGCACGTGCTGGCCAATATTTATTTCATCAAAAATTATGGCCTGATTGGCGTTGGCATCGCCACCTTGCTTACGCTCACGATTTACAACCTTGCAAAGTTCCTAGTGCTGCAATGGAAGCTGGGCATGCAGCCGTTTACGAATGGAACATTAATGGTGCTTCTAGCGGCTGGTATTGGCTTGTTGGCTCCCTATTTGGTGCCGACTACCCGGTTTGCGCTAATTGATGCAGGCATCCGTTCTGGGCTGTTTGCGGGGGTGTTTGCTGGCTTGATTTTATGGTGGAGACTCTCCCCCGACCTCAACCTCCTCGCTGAAAAAACCGTCCTTTTGGCAAGAAAATGGCTTAGGCTTCGCTAATTTTGAGGCTCAAGCCTTCGGCTAATCGCTAAACATACATGACCTACCGCTCAAAATCCTTCCCCATCGAAAGCCCCGACACCGTGCTGCTGTTGGAGGAGCTGTCGCTCTGGTCGTCCTATTTTGGTAAGACACTGCTCGACCAAGTGCCGCTCCGCAAGGGCATGAACGTGCTCGACCTGGGCTGCGGCACCGGCTTCCCCCTCATAGAACTCGCCAACCGCATGGACGAATCCTGTTCCCTCACTGGCCTCGACCTCTGGGAGGCAGGTGTGGAGCGGGCAAAATGGAAGCTGGCCCACCACCAGCTTTTGCCGAAAGTCGAAATCCTGCTCGGCGACGCCGCCAAAATGCCCTTCGAGGACAAGACCTTCGACCTCATCACCTCCAACCTCGGCATCAACAATTTCAGCGACCCCACCGCTGCCGTGCGGGAGAGCTACCGGGTGATGAAACGGGATGGCCGCCTATGCCTCACCACCAATATCGAAGGGCATTTTCGGGAGTTTTACGCAGCCTTCGAGGCCGTGCTGAAGGAGCTGGGCTTGGACGAACTGCTGCCCAACCTCAAGGCGTCGGAGCAGCGCCGGGGCACTGACGAGACCGTGCGTGACCTGCTGGAAGACGCCCGCTTCAGCGTCGTGAAAATCATCCGGGACAAGTTCACCCTGCGCTACCTGAGCGGCTCGGCTTTTCTCCACCACTTCCTGACGGTCGTTGGATTCCTGCCCGGCTGGCGCAGCCTCGTTCCGACCGAAGAGGAGGAGCGGGTGTTTTCCCTACTTGAAAAGCGGCTGAACGAGCAATCGGACTGGGACGGCGAGCTGAAAATGACCGTGCCCATGCTGTACGTGGAGGCGGTACGGTGATTTACGATTTACGATTTACGATTTACGATTGCGGATTTACGATTGGGGGGCGCAGCTAATCCTCAATTTCATAGTTGTGAAGTTTTAAAAAGCACTATCAAAACTAACAAAATTACTGTTTCACAAAAACCTGCTTCACGCCCCGCATCCCATCCTCGGCCAGTACCTCCACGTAGTACATCCCGGTGGCTAGGCTTTTTGTGAAAAATTGCAGGTAGCCCTCGCCTTTTTCAAAAAACACCAACTGGCCAGCCTCGTCGTAAACCTCCATCTCGAACTTGCCGGGCACCTCCACCGTAAGGCCGCCCGCCGTCGGGTTGGGGTAAACCTTGAAAAAAACCATTTCCGCTGCATTGCTTTCCACCCCGGTCAGGCCGCCGAGCGGGATGCGCCAGGCTTGGTTCGTCACCTGCTGCCCAGCTACCATGCCGCCAGCGATAATCACCTCGTTTTCAGCGATTTGCGCTGCGCCACGGAGGTCCATCACGGCGGGTATTTTGCCAGTGGTTTGATAAAAATTGCCACCTGCCGGGTCGTAAATCGTCGTGCGGTCGAGTGGGGGAACGCCGCTACTGCCGTTGTAGGCGATGCCGTTGTAGTTGTAGGTCACATCGGAGCCGCCGAGCCAGATGGCCCGGTTGCCGAGCGTGGCGGCGGCCATGCGGTAGCCCTTTGCCGAAGGCTCGTCGAAGCCCGTCCATGTGATTTCCAGTGGGTTGTCGGGGTTGATGACGCCCTTGCGGAAAAAGCTGGTGGCGGGGAAATTGCTGCCCGTCCTGGCGCCGCCCGAATAGAAAATCGTGTCGCCGATGATGACGCCGTTTGCCCCGAAAGCCTTGAAGTCGTTGTTGTTTGGCACGGGCGTCCCCGCCGACCAAGTATTTGATGACGGGTTGAAAATCTGCACGTTGGGCACGTTGGTGGTGTTGCTCCAACCTGTGACGACGTAGAGCAGGCTGTCCCGCCAAGTGGCCTGTACTTGGTCGTCAATCGGCACGGGGATTGGGGCGGCATCAGGCAGCCAAGCGTTGGCCACCGGGTCGAAGACATGGACTTGTGCGGAGCTGGCCTCGTTGCCGTTCTGCGCCACGTGGTAGCCGCCCACCACGTATATTTTGCCTTTCAGGAAACTGGCCGAGGCTGCGATTTTGCCGCCGTCGGGGTCTGGCACGGGGGGCAGCGACTGCCACTGGTCGGCCTCCAAGTCGTAGCGCCAAGCCCGCAGGTGTATGCCCGACCAAAGCTTGGTGGAGTCAATGCCGCAAAAGGAATAGACGTAGGTTTTGCCGTCGGCAATGGCTGCGCAAACGGCATTGTTGGAGACGGCTTCGGGAAGCGGGGCAAGAGCAGTGTATTGGGAAAACGAGGTGCCGACCCAGCCTACGGCAAGTAGCCACACTAGCAGTGCTTTGTTCATTGCAAAATTTTGGGCGAAAGGAAAATAGTGCTGTGTTTGCGCTTATTGGCGGGGGATGCCATTTTTCACATTGCAAAGCTAAAAAACTAATGCGGAAAGGAGTGTTAAGCTGGTTATTTTTCCCAAACGACCTGCCATTTGTTGGGGTCGTAAAGGCTGTAGCAGGCGGGCGGGCGGCAAACTCCGCACATATTGCAGACTTCTTCGCAACTGCTGTTGATGATAGCTTCGTAACCATTGGCCTCCAAGGTGCCATCGTTGAGCCAGTAGTGCCACTCGCCGTCCACTTTTTGCTTTTGGATGGAAACGGAGCCGGGCATTGCCTTGACCGCTTCAAATTTGGTTTCGAGGCACGGGTTATCGGTGGTGTCTTTTTTGCAGGATGTAGTTGCAAAAATTGCGAAGCACACGAGGACTGCGTATTTCATGTTTCAGTTATTTTTCCCAGATGATTTCCCAAATATTTCCATCGTAATCCTCCAGGCATGTCGGTGGAATTCTTTTCCCTCCGATGGTGCAAACGGTATCGCACTGTTCATTGATGATGGAATCGAACCCGTCGTAAGTAGGGGCGGTGGTGCTCAACCAGTAGTGTGTTTCCCCGTTCACAACTTGGGTGCGTATGGCAATGGCTCCTGATTGAAGCTTGAACTCCTCCAGTTTTGCCTCAAGACACTCGGAAGGCGAATCCTCGGCAACCGAATTTTTGCAACAACTTAAAGGAATAATGGAGAGGCAGGTGAAAATCAGGTTTTTCATTTTTTCATTTCTTGATAAAGACAGTTGCTCGTCAGGCTTCGGTTGGGGCAGCCTCCTCCGGCATTTCAAAAAACGTGAAATACGTGCCGCCGTAATGCCGCTGCTGCGCAAAACGGGGATGCATCTCGAAGTCGTGCAGGCCGTTGTGCTCCAGCACGAACCAGCCGCCGGGCCGCAGCATTTTCCGTTCAAAAACGAGGTTGGGCAGTGTGTCGGTCGCTGGCATCTGGAAGGGCGGGTCGGCGAAGATAAAGTCGTACTGCACCACTGACCGCTCGATGAACTTGAACACGTCGGCGTTCACCACCTTGATAAACTGCTGAATATCAAGCTGTTTGGCGGTCTGCTCCACGAATTTTGCGCAAGCAGGAAACTTGTCCACGTAGGTCACGTCCTCGCAGCCCCGGCTGATGAACTCGTAGCTCAGGCTGCCCGTTCCGCCGAACAGGTCGAGCACCTTGATGGACTCGAAATCAAGGGCGTGCTGCAAGATGTTGAACAGCCCCTCCTTGGCCATGTCGGTGGTGGGGCGGGTGGGCCATTTTTCGGCGGGCGGGTTGAAGCGGCGGCCCTTGAGCATGCCGGAGATGATTCGCATGGGCGGTTTTTAGTATTGTTGAAAGATTGGTTTCGTAGTTGTCAAGCTGCAAATATGCCAATTCGCCGGGAATGCAGCCCTTGGGCCGGCAAGCTGCGAACCATGCAGGGTGGTGATTTAGTCGGGCAAAATGGCGTCGAGGTCGGGCAAAATTTGCGGAGCTGGCTTAATTTTAATCGTTCCGCTCAGTTTTCTTTACTTTCTTGGTAAATAATCTTACTTTTGCCCGCCTTTTCGGAAAGCACTGCGCTACGGGGGCTGTTTTTCAACATAACTTATTGAAAATCAGCAGTTGGGGCGGGTGCGCCGGAATCATTTAATACTTCAAAACAGTATGCGAAATTACGAAGTAACTTTCATCGTAGATCCAGTTCTGTCGGGCGATGAAATCAAGGCGACAGCTCAGAAATATGTCGATCAACTCCAGGCAGCTGGGGCTAGCATCGTGCATGTGGATGAGATGGGCTTGCGCCAGTTGGCTTACGACATCAACAAGCGCCACGCCGGCTATTACTACTGCATTGAGTTTCAGTCAGAAACCACTGGGTACCTAGCTCCGCTCGAACTCAACATGCGCCGCGACGAGCGCCTGCTGCGTTTCCTCAACATTGCCCTCGACAAGTACGGGGTAAAGTACAACGCTGACAAGCGTGCCGGCCTCATTGGCAAGACCAAGAAAAAGGTCAAAGCTACCACGGAAGTAGCGGGTGGCAGCGCTGCTGCACCTGCTGCCATTGCGCCAAAAGCGAAAATCGCCAAGTCGCAGCCACCACAGCCTGACAACCTCAAGCGCATCGAGGGCATCGGCCCGAAAATCGCCGAGGTGCTCAAAGCTGCCAACATTGACTCTTTTGTGAAACTCGCCGCCATGACGCCGGACCAAATCAAGGACCTGCTCAACCAAGCTGGCGACCGTTTCAGCTTCCAAGACCCTGCCACTTGGCCTGCCCAGGCAGACCTCGCTGCCCAAGGCGAATGGGACAAGCTCAAGAAATGGCAGGATGAACTGAAAGGCGGCAAAATCGTGATGAACACCACTACTGGCATTGCTGCTGGCGCTGCCGTAGCTGCTGTTGCCGCTGGTGATGCTGTCGAAACGGTAGCAAAACAAGAGGAAGAGTAGTCGTGGGATGGCCAATGTTTAACCGGTTTTGGTTGATGGATGAATTGAATGATTCACTTTTTACCGAATAAGATTAACCGTTGAGCACAGCGTTCCGCACCAATTTTTTCAACAAAAAAATTAAAAAATCATGGCTGCATCAAGAGATGATATTAAGTTTCTAAGCAATCCGAACATCGGCCAGCAACGCAAGAAATATTGCCGCTTCCGCAAGTTCGGCATCAAGTATATTGATTACAAAGACAGCGACTTTCTGCTGCAATTCGTCAACGACCAAGGCAAAGTGCTTCCACGCCGCATCACCGGCAACTCACTGAAGTACCAGCGCCGGGTGGCCACTGCCGTGAAGCGTGCCCGCCACCTCGCATTGTTGCCATACTTGACCGACTTGCTGAAATAATTTTCGTGACTGGTGATTCGTGACTGGTGATTCGTGACTGGTGACTGGCAAAACAGGCCAATTTCCAATTTCAAATTCCCAATTCCCACCACCGCAAACTCGCAGAACAATGGATATTATCCTTCTTAAAAATCTCGATAAAGTTGGCCGCAAGTTTGAAATCGTCAAAGTAAAGGACGGTTATGGCCGCAACTACCTGATTCCTCAGGGCTTGGCGATCGTCGCCAACAAAACGAACCGCAGCAACCTCGAAAGCTTCAAGCGCCAAGAGGCAAACAAGCTGAACAAGCGACTTGACGTGTTCAAGGCTATTGCCAGCAAGCTGCAAGGCAAACAGCTTACCCTGACCACCAAAGTGGGCACTTCGGGCAAGATTTTCGGCTCTGTCACCAACATCCAAATTGCCAACGCACTGCGTGACCAATTGGGCGTGGAGATTGACCGCCGCGACATCCTCATGCCTGACGACCACATCAAGATGGTGGGCAAGTACACTGCCGTGCTGGACCTCCACCCCGATGTGGATGCCAAAATCGACTTCGAGGTGATTCCCGACGATGCGGAACTCGCCAAGCATTTCGCAGAGCTGGCCGCCGAGGCTGCCCTAGAAGCTGCTGCCGAAGCTTCGTCCGATAATTGATTGGACGTCAAATAAATACAAAAGCCCATCCGTGCGAACGGATGGGCTTTTTGGGTTTTGGATGAGGGTTTGAAGTAAAGAGGATATTAATCTATTGGAGATTGTTCTTCTACTTTTAGAGTTTTGAATGTGTGTTCCTTTCCCCCTTTGAAAATATGGATGTACTCGTCTTGGCTTACTTTGAACAAACTATCGCCAACACTGACAAAACCACAAAAATCCATGTTGAGTGTGTGATTATTGTCAATAAATAAATTGTGCTTTTCTACCTCATTATTCAATGACACCCGTAGGCCAGCGCTGGAACAATTGAAATAGGTGATTTGGCCAATAAAAGCTTTTTGATTGAACAATTTGATTCGAGCAGGCACTTCTTTATGCGAATTAATTGAGGTAAAAATGGCATATCCAAAGAGAAGAATTACCCAAATATAAAATGCAATTTTTAGTCTATGACTCATCGAATTTGATTTAGGAAAACAGTCACATATCCGTAAATGGATTAATGTACTTCAACCCCGGCACCTTCCTGAAATCATCATCATTTCTTGAAATCAACGTAAAATCACCTATCAACGCAGTAGCAGCTATGACGGCATCTGGCAATTTTATTTTTTGAGTTCTCCTAATTTCAATGGCCTTATTGGCTATTTCGTCAGTCAATGAAAGCACTTCACAATCCTTGACAAAGTTTTCGACTTTTTTACTTGCACTTGGGCTTGGTGCCTGCCAACCAAGCAGTTCGATTTTGGAAATAATGGAAACGAAGCCGCCCGTTTCATCCAAGTTTTCCTCAACAAAATCCAATGCCTTTTCAGGCAACAGTCCGTCAAGGAAGTAAATAACCGTATTGGTATCTAACAGATAGGCCGTTCCCATTCGTTGCGAAGTTGTAGTAGTTGAGCGTCAATTTCTTGCATGGAAAGCCCTGTCTGCAAGCAGCCCCGGTACTTGCCAAACCGTTTTTTACGTTTTGGGGGCGTTTGTTTGGTAGCTGCTTCGTAATTCTTCATAAGCTGGGCGATGAACGCCATCACCTCCTGTTTTAGGCTGTCAGGCAATTGTTTCAGTTGTAGATAAATTAGCTGTTCAGACATTTTCCTAGTTTCATTTTTGAAATAACGATGACACGAAGTTAGCTGTTTATCCAAAATTTCCCAAAAATCCCCTATCCTCGCACCAAATTCAAACTGACCATCCATGAAACAACTCACCACCTTCCTTTGCTGCGCAATCCTCATCTTTGCAGCCTGCAATTTTGCCGCTTGCGGCAAAGCTGAATCACAACAAGCTGATAATCAAACCTCTATGTACGAAAAAATGACCGCCCAGCCGCCCCTTGCGGCTCAAAAGCCCAAGGACCTCACCGAGCATGGCCACACCCGCCAAGACCCTTGGTACTGGCTCAACGAGCGGGAAAACCCCGAAGTCATCGCCTACCTGAACGCCGAAAACGCCTACAAGGACGCCGTCATGGCCGACCTGAAGGACGTGCAGGAAGAACTTTTCCAAGAGATTAAAGGCCGCATCAAGGAGAAGGACGAAAGCGTGCCGCAACTCGACAACGGTTACTGGTACTACTACCGCTTCGTGGAAGGCGGCGAGTACCCCATCCATTGCCGCAAGGCAAAAACCCTCGACGCACCGGAGGAAATCATGCTCGACGTGAACGTGCTGGCCAAGGATTTCGATTATTACAATGCCGCTGGCCTCGACGTCAGCACCGACAATAAAATCTTGGCCTACGCCGAGGATACCCTCAGCCGCCGCATTTACACCATTGTTTTCAAGGACTTGGCTACGGGCCAGATGCTCACCGACCGCATCCCGAACACCGATGGCAGCTTCGTCTGGGCCAACGACAATAAGACCATTTTTTATGGGGTAAAAGACGAGACGCTGCGTGTCGTCGAGATACGGAAGCACCGCCTCGGCACCGACCCAGCCAAAGACCCCGTCGTTTACCATGAAAACGACGCCACTTTTGACCTCGGCATCGGTAAAACGAAAAGCAAGAAATACCTGCTCATCAGCGCCACACAGACGGTCTCCAACGAGTACCGCTACCTCGACGCCAACACGCCCGACGGCCAATGGACGGTGTTCCAGCCACGGGAGCGCAACCTCGAATACTCGGTTGACCACGGCGATAAATGGTACGTGCGTACGAACATGGGCGCTACGAACTTCCGCTTGATGAGCGCTGCCGAAGGGAAGACGGGAAAGGCCAATTGGCAGGAGGTTATCGCCCACAGGCCGGATATTTTCCTCGAAGGTTTTACCCTTTTCAAAAGCCACCTCGTGCTGGAGGAGCGCATCAAGGGCATCGTCAATATCCGGGTGAAAAGTTGGGACGGCAAGCAGGATTACCTCGTGGACTTTGGCGAGGACAGCTACGTGGCTTATGCCGCCAACAACCCCAGCTTCGACAGCCCGACCGTGCGGCTCGGCTACACCTCCATGACCACGCCGAGCAGCGTCATTGACCTGACCCTTGCGACGAAGGAGCAAAAACTGATGAAGCAACAAGAAGTGCTCGGCGGTTTTGACAAGAACAACTACGCTACCGAGCGGGTCTATGCCACGGCGAAGGACGGCACGAAGGTGCCCATCTCCATTGTTTATAAAAAAGGCTTCAAAAAAGACGGCACGCAGCCGCTACTGCTCTACGCTTACGGTAGCTACGGCAGCAGCACCGACCCCTATTTCAGCGCCGCAAGGTTGAGCCTGCTGGACCGGGGCTTTGCTTACGCAATCGCCCATATCCGGGGCGGGCAGGAGATGGGCCGCCAATGGTACGACGACGGCAAGTTGCTCAAAAAAATGAACACGTTCACCGACTTCGTGGATTGTGGCGACTACCTCGTTGCCCAAAAATACACCAGCAAGGACAACCTTTTTGCGATGGGCGGCAGCGCTGGCGGCCTGCTCATGGGCGCCGTGGTGAACCTCCGCCCCGACCTCTTCAAGGGCGTGGTGGCCGCCGTGCCCTTCGTGGACGTGGTGACGACGATGCTCGACGAGACCATCCCGCTCACCACCTTCGAATGGGACGAATGGGGCAACCCCAAGAACAAGGAATACTACGATTACATGCTCAGTTATTCGCCCTACGACCAAGTGAAGGCGCAGGACTACCCCGCCATGCTCGTGACCACGGGCCTCCACGACTCGCAGGTGCAGTACTTCGAGCCTGCCAAATGGGTGGCCAAGCTGCGCACGATGAAGACGGACAAAAACCCATTGCTGCTGCATACCAATATGGACGCTGGGCACGGCGGGCAATCGGGGCGCTTCCGGGCGTTCAAGGAAGTGGCGATGGAGTATGCGTTTATGCTGGACTTGGCGGGGAAGGTGAAAGTGAAGGGGTAAACTGATTTCGGATTTACGATTTCGGATTTTCGATTGGGGGCAATACCTGAGCAGCAAATGGGTATTGCCCCCTTTTTCGGGATTGCTTTTAGCAATGACAAATCAGGGTGTAATCATCCCAGTTTTTCAAAAAAAATAAGCGGACAGTCTCTGGGCTGCCCGCTTTTTTATTGGACTTTTATTGGACGAAGTTCCGAGCTGATCACCCCTCACAGCCCATACTCCTCAATCTTCCGGTACAACGTCGCCAAGCCGATGCCCAGCAGTTCGGCGGTCTTGGTCTTGTTGCCCTTGGTGTGGGCTAGCACCTTGCGGATGTGCATTTTCTCGATTTCGGCGAGCTTCATCAGGTCGAGTTGGTTGCCCGACTCGGTGTATTGGAAGTCGTAGGGGAGGCAGTCGAGCGTGAGGTCGGGTCCATTGGCCAAGATTACGGCCCGTTCGATGACGTTCTTCAGCTCCCGGATATTTCCCTTCCAGGGGTGGTTGTTGAGTGCTTTCGCAAAAGCGGCTTCCATGCCGAGCGGGGAGTGGTTCATTTTGGCACAGAGCATTTTGATGAAATGCCCGGCCAGCAGCGAGATGTCGCCGGGGCGCTCTTGGAGGGAGGGCAGCCGGATATTGAAGACCGAGAGGCGGTAGAAGAGGTCGAGGCGGAAATTGCCCCGGTCGCTCTCGGTTTGCAGGTCACGGTTGGTGGCAGCGACGATGCGCACGTCCACCCGGGTTTCCTTCGTTTCGCCGACCTTCATGAAGGTGCCGGTCTCCAGCACCCGCAGCAGTTTGGCCTGCAGCACGAGGTCCATTTCCCCGATTTCATCCAAGAAAATAGTGCCGCCGTTGGCCTCCTCGAAGAGGCCGATTTTGTCCTTCACGGCCCCGGTGAAGGAGCCAGCCTTGTGGCCGAACATCTCGCTTTCGAGCAGCTCCTTTCCCAGTGCACTGCAATTGATGGCCACGAACGGCTTGGCGCTGCGCCCGCTGGCGCTGTGGATGGCTTGCGCAAAGACTTCCTTGCCCGTCCCGGTTTCGCCCGTGAGCAGCACGGTGGTGCTGGTGGTGGCCACTTTTTTGGCCATTTCGATGGCATGCTGCATGGGCTTCGACTGCCCCACGATTTTGCTGAAACTGTGGCGCTGGTCGTTGGCGCTGGCCGTGGCTTCTTTTTGCTCAAACTGTCCGAGTGCCTTGGCCACGGCCCGGCTCACCAGCGGGATGATTTTGTTGTTGTCGTCGCCCTTGGTGATATAGTCGAAGGCCCCGGCCTTGATGGCCGTCACGCTGTCGGGTATTGCGCCGAAGGCGGTCAGCAAAATGACCTCGCTCTGCGGGCTGATGGCCTTGATTTTCGGCACCATTTCCACGCCATTGGCATCGGGCAGCTTCACGTCACAGATGATGGCGTGGATTTTCTCCTGCTGCAAGACCTTCAGTCCCTTGGCACCTGTCTCCGCCTGAAACACCTCGTAGCCCTCCAGCCGGATGATGCGGCTGAGTAGGCTTCGGATGTCGTTTTCGTCGTCTATGATGAGGATATTTACTTTCATGCTGGAAGCAAATGTAGGGAAAAGCAATTCTTGCAATCAATAAATGGCATCGTTTCGCAAAGTTTCCGAGAACCGGGAATCAGGCTTCGCAAAATGGATGCATCCAACTTGCCTGTCACTTGGTTTCACTGGGTTTGTTTATAAAATTTTTATAAGGCAAATCACCGATTTTACGGTCACTTTACAATTTAGCCTCCACCTTTGCCCCATGTTTTTTGAAAAAAATCCAGCACCAAGTCCGGGCGGCCAGTATGCCTTCAGCCTTGCGGCAATTGTCGCCGTAGCATTGGCTTGCTACCCTGTGGCGGGCGTCATCGGCTACCGTTCAGTGGCATTGCTGCTGCTGTTTGCCGTATCGGTCTTGTCCTTGCGGATGAGCCTGCGCCCCGTGATGGCGGCAGCCACGGCCAGTGCCCTGATTTGGAATTTCTTCTTCATCCCGCCGCAGTTCACCTTCCATATCGGCAGCATGGAGGACGGGCTGATGTTCGCCATGTACTTCATCGTGGCGCTGCTGAATGGGGTGTTCTCGGCCCGCATCCGCCGGGCGGAGGAGCAGGCCCGCCAGAAAGAGGAACGGGCAAGGGCCGCCAAGCTCTACGACACGCTGTTCAATTCCCTCTCGCACGAATTGCGCACGCCCATTGCCACCATTTTAGGAGCGTCCGACAACCTGCTTTCTGAAAACACCAAGCTCCCCGAAAGCAGCAAGCAGGAACTTTTCAAGGAAATAAATACGGCCTCCGAGCGCCTCAACCGCCTCGTGGACAACCTGCTGAACATGAGCCGATTGGACAGCGGGTTCATCCAACCCAAGCTTGATTGGTGCGACGTGCGGGAGCTGGTTTTTACGGTCTTGAATGGGCTGAAAAAGGAACTGGCTGCCCATAAATTGGAAGTGAACATCCCCGAAAACCTGCCGCTCTTCAAGCTCGATTTCGGATTGATGGAGCAGGTGTTGACGAACATCCTCTACAATGCCTCGCTCTACACACCAACTGGCGCTGCTATTTC
>JALOMF010000048.1 GCA_025455635.1 Saprospiraceae bacterium
GGACGGTGGACGGTGGACGGTGGACGGTGGACGGTGGACGGTGGACGGTGGACGGTGGACGGTGGACGGTGGACGGTGGACGGTGGACGGTGGACGGTTAAGATGGTTTTTTTGGAGGATTTTGCAAATCATTAAAAACAAATACTATGGGAAATTTCAAAGGACTTAGGATTTGGCAGGATGCTGTCATTTTAGCAGAACATGTTTATCGGCTGACCAATACGGGTAGGTTTTCGAGTGATTATGGCCTTAAAAACCAAATACAAAGGGCAGTAGTCTCCATTTCATCCAATATCGCTGAAGGGGATGAACGTGGTTCGACCAAAGAAGCTGTTCATTTTTTTCATATTGCCAAAGGCTCGGCAGCCGAAGTGATAACACAACTGACAATTGCATACAGAATCGGGTATCTTGATGCTAAGACGTATGAGGAAATTGAAAATGAAACCGAAAAACTGAGGGCCTCCATTAACAAATTTATTCAAGCCAGAGGTGGTTACAACCCTTTGAAATTACTACTTTGGAGTTTGTTACCCTAATTCCACCGTCAGCCGTCCACCGTTTGCCGTCAACCATTAAACTTATACCCTACCCCCCTCACAGAGTGGAAAAACACGGGGTTCCGCTGGTCTTCCTCGAAATATTTTCGGAACGAAAGAATGAAGTTGTCAATCGTGCGGGTGGACGGATAAACGTCGTAGCCCCAGACCGATTGCAGGATTTGGTTGCGGGATACGACCTCGTTTTTCCGGTCGATGAGTAACTTGAGCAGCATGGCTTCTTTCTTGGTAAGCAAAAATGGCCCGTCAACGCCCTCGGCTTCGAAAGTGAGGAAATTGACCTTGTTTTTACCAAAAACCACGACCTCTGGGGTGTTCTCAGCGGCCTTGCTGGTACGACGGATGAGGTTATTGACCCGTAGCAGGAGTTCTTCCAAGTGAAAAGGCTTCGTCAGGTAGTCATCGGCGCCCCGTTTCAGGCCGGCAATCCGGTCGGTGGGGCCGTCCTTGGCAGTGAGGAAAATAACGGGCACCTCCATGTTGGTGAGGCGGATTTGTTCGCAAATTTCAAAGCCGTTGATTTCCGGCAGCATGACGTCCAGTACAATGAGGTCGAAGTGCTGCTCCCGGAACATTTTCAGCCCGTCCCAGCCTTTTCCAGTTGCCATTACCTCGAAGCCTTCCAGTTCTAGGTTTAGCTTGACCACCTCACGGATGTTTTCTTCGTCTTCTACTAAAAGGATGCGCATAGGCGTGAATTGGGTTGAAATGGTGAATTGGGTTGAAATGGGGTTATGTGGGGATTGTTATCTTGAAAATAGTGCCTTTTGGCTGGTTGTCGAGCACTTGGATTTGGCCGTTGTGGGCCTTCACCACTTGCTGAACGATAAATAAACCAAGTCCGGTGCCTTTTGTTTGGCGGGTTTCCTCGCTTCCTATCCGGTAGAATTTTTCAAAAACCCGTTTTTTCTCTTTGTCGGGTATGCCAATGCCCTTGTCGGCGAAGCTCAACGTCACGTGCTTGCTGGTTTTTGAGAGCTGAACTTCCACTTCTGGGCGCCCATCGGCGTATTTGATGGCATTTTCGAGCAGGTTGGTTGCCATCGAAAGAATGCCTTGCTTGTCCATTTTCAACAACGGAAAATCATCTGGTTTTTCAAGTGCGATGCTGGCTTCGGGGTGGCGGTCGGCCAATTTGGCCAGTAGGTCTTCGAGCAGGTTGGCCAAATCCATTTCCTCGAAATGTGGCAGGTAGGCGGTCTCCAATTTTGCGGAAAGCAGCAGGTTTTCGACCAATTCGTGCAGCCGCTCGTTTTCCCGGAGGGCACTCGTGGAGAGTTGGTTGGTTTTGTCACGGGGGAGTTCCCGCTTCAGGATGGTCTCCAGCACGAGGCGGATGGATGCGATGGGCGATTTTAGCTCATGGGTGATGGAGAGCAGGAAATTGCGGCGTTGGTTATTGGCCCTCACCTCCCGCTGGTAGCCTTGGTTGATGAACCACAAGCCGGCCAACAGGGTGAGCACAAAGACCATCGCCTCGCCAAAAATCATGTACTCCTGCCGCTTGTACTTCCTGGCAAGTTCCAGGTAATCAATGGTTTGTTCAAATTCCGTATTGCTTCGTACCCGGCCTTCGGCTATCATCCCGATTTTGAGCAAATCCCTTTTTGCGTGAAATGCATCGTTGTTTTTGGTAAACAACAGCATAGACCACCATGCGAAGGCCATCAGCATGTAGGCCATGATGACATAAGATAGCAGCCGCAAGCGTAGGTTGGACATGGAGGAAACGGGAATTTGGAAATTAGGAAATTAAAGAAATTGGGGAATTTCGAAGCGTAGGCAAAGCTGCATATTTTACAACGTAAAAAGCCCCATGAACAGCTCGTCACGGGGCTTTTTACCCAAATATTACAAGGCCCGGCACGTAGCCGAATCCAGCATTTGTCAATCTTCGGCCTCGACGAGGTCTTCGGCGACTTGCAGTATCTGGTTGTCCACCAAGATGCGACCGCAATGCTCGCAGGCCATGATTTTCTTTCTCATGCCGATTTCCAGTTGGAGCTGGGGTGGCACTTGGTTGAAGCAGCCGCCGCAGGCGTCCCGCTCGATGGTGACCACGGCCAAGCCGTTGCGGTACGAGTTGCGTATTTTCGTGTATGCCTTCAGCAGGCGCTCCTCGATTTTCTTGCGAGCCTTTTCGCTTTTCTTGCGGAGCTTCTCCTCTTCTTTCTCTGTTTTTTCTTGAATGGCAGCCAGCTCAACTTTTTTGCGGTCCAAGTCGGCCTTTTTGCCGTTCAGGCGCTCCTCGGTAGCGGTGAGGGTGCCCTGTTTGGCCTCCACGTTCACGCTGGACTCCCTGATTTTTTTCTCAGAAAGCTGAATATCAAGGCGTTGCATTTCCACTTCTTTGGTCAGCGCCTCAAATTCACGGTTGTTTTTCACGTTTTCGAGCTGCTTCTCGTAGCGGGCGATGAGCGCTTTTGACTCGGCAATATTTGCTTCGTAACGGCCTACCTCGCCTTCGAGGTCTTCCATGTTCTCCTGCAAGCGGCGGAAACGGGTCTCCAAACCGACGATTTCATCCTCCAAGTCACGCACCTCCATCGGAAGCTCGCCCTTCAGGATTTCGAGTTCACTGATTTGAGAATCAATGAGTTGCAGCTCATAAAGGCTTTTGAGTTTTTCCTCAACGGTCAGTTCTGACATGCTTTAGCTATTTTATCGGCCTTTGGTTTTGCTGACGCAAAAACGTGGCAAACCTTGGCCAACTAATTTACAAATAATGAACAGGATTGGTGTTCACGCTTGTTTTTAGGGGCGCAAAAGTAATAAATTTTTCAGCAATAATTTCATGCAATAAATCAATAGTAAATTGCTCACTTTCAAAATGCCCGATGTCGGCGATGACCAAGTGCCCGTCCGCATCGAAAAACTCGTGGTACTTGAAGTCGGCAGTCACATATACATCGGCCCTGCGGGCAATGGCAGCCGGGAGCAAAAAACTGCCCGACCCACCACAAATAGCCACAGTTTTCACGGGTTTGCCCAGCAGCCGGGTGTGGCGTACGCAGCCTGCCAGCATGGTTTCCTTTATTTTTTGCAAAAAAGCCTGCTCGTCCATTGCCGCAGGCAGCTCGCCAATCACGCCAGCGCCCACGGCGGGGTCGCCCAGCTCGGCCTTCGGTGCCAGGATGGACACCTTCCCCAGCCCCAGTTTCTCGGCAATTTTCCCGTTCACGCCCCGGTTCAGCACATTGTCGAGGTTGGTGTGGATGGCGAAAATGGCCACATCGTGCTTGATGGCCTTGATGAGGGTGCGCTCCACGTAGTTGCGGCCATTGATGCGCTTCAGGCCCCGGAACACGATGGGATGGTGGGCCACTACGAGGTTGCAGCCATGTTGAATGGCCTCTTCCACCACGGCTTCGGTGCAGTCGAGGCTGCACAGCACGTTGGTCACTTCCCAATTTTCGTCGCCAGTGATGAGGCAGGCGTTGTCGTAGCCCTCTTGGTAGCGGGGCGGTGCGATGGTTTCGAGGTAGCCGGTAATGTCTTTGATGGTAGGCATGGTATCAATATGAATGCTTGTCTGCCTTTGGCAGGATGAATCGCTAGGATGATGATTGGCCGCAACAGTAGCCCATGTCGGGCAAGGTTCGCAATTTTCTATGGCTTACCGTCACTGGCTTCGCCAAAAAAGCTACCTTTCCAACTTGAATTTTCATCATAAAAAATTGCGTAAAATATGAAAAGAACACTACTCGTAAGCTTCACGATTTCAATGGCTTTAGCGGCCTTCGGCCAATACAAGGGGCTGCCCATACGCACCATCGGCAACACCAAGGTGAGGGCGATTACCAATCCTGACCCAGGCGGAATTAGCCAGACGCAGCCTGCCATCCCACAAGCCGTCACGGGGTTCCGGGCCACTGAGGAGCAGATTGGAAAGACAAACTTCGATATTCAAACCATCGCTTCGCTGGGCCGCCGCATTGGCGAGCCGGGCAATGGCACTATTGGCGCCGTTTGGCAGATGGCCTTAGAACCTGCACCAAACTTTGCCGATAGAGGCACTGGCTACAACCAGTTCACGGGGGGCAGTTGGGGGCCTGACCCTACTGACCAAGTGGAGGGCAGCCGCTCCGGTTACCCTTCCTACACAGTCATGGAGAACGGGACGGAGGTCGTCATTTCGCACAAGGCGCTCACAGCTGGTTGGCAGCTCATTGCCTATACAAAGGAGGTCGGAGCAACAACTTGGACGGAGCGCATTCTTCCCTCTGACGTTCCGGGCGGAAATGTTTGGGCTAAAATCGCTGCTGGTGGGGCCGATGGCAATTCGCTGCACGTGGTGGCAATTACCTTAAACCCCAGCTTTGGCGGCTCTGTGTACCGAGGCATGACCAACCACCCGCTCTACTGGCGCTCTACGGATGGCGGCCAGACTTGGGACAAACAGGATGTGGTGCTGCCGGGCGTGGATAGTTCTGCCTTTCTATCTGTTAATGCCGAATCTTACAATATTGAGGCAAGGGATGAAACGGTGGCCATTTCCATCACCAATCTTTTCGGCGATATTTTGGTCATAAAATCAGAAGACAATGGAGATACCTGGGAAAAAAAGGTGGTTTTTGACTTCCCGCTCGATAAATGGAACGGCGAAGCCTACACGCCAGCAGATTTGCCAGCCGACCCAAATGCCCCAGACTCACTGACTACCCTGAGCTGCGATGGGGCTGGCACAATGGTCATTGATGACAATGGTATGGTTCACCTTTTCTATGGGGAACTTTATGCGAATGGGAACCCAGTAGATACTGGCATTTATCTTCAGTTGGGCACCAATGGAATCGCCTACTGGAATGAGGCTACGGGCACTTTGGCCACTGTGACTGGTGCAGAGGACTGGGATGGCAACCAAATGCTGGACTTGGGCGGCGATATTGGCAATTACCGTTATAATAATACGGGGTTGGCCAGCATGCCTTGTGCCAGTATTGACGATGACGGCACTATCTATCTTGCCTACATGGCATTCCACGAGCTTTTCACAGATGGAGACGGCCTGACCTACCGCCATATTTTCATCATAAAATCGGAAGACGGTGGTGAAACTTGGTCTGCACCTTTTGACCTCATCAACGAAAACGTGACGGAGGAACCTGGCTTCATCGAAGCGGCTTTCCCAGCCATGCCAGCACACACTGGAGATGCCATCCAGCTCATTTACCAACAAGATTACATCCCCGGCCTCACTCCCACAACTCCAAATACAACGCCAGTGCCTGACCAGTTCATCATGCACGTGTCGTTGAACAAAGAGACTTTTGAAACGAACGCAGCCGAGGAAACTGCCAAGGCAATCGAAGCAGCTACGCTGACGCCCAACCCAGCGCATGAAACCGTACTGGTAGGTTTCGGGCTGGCGCAAATGAGCGACTTGAACCTCTCGCTCCACAATGCGCTTGGCAGATTGGTTTCTACTAAAAAAATGGAAAGCCTACCTACAGGCACCCACCACACTCCGCTACAGATTGGCGGGCTTGCAGCGGGTATTTACTTCGTAAAAATTGAGGTCGGCGGGCAGGTTTTGACCAAGAAGCTGGTCGTCAATTAAGACCAAGCCTTGATTCCGTTGGCAGAAAAAGGCTGAAAACAAAAGGGCGTGGGGGATTTCCCCACGCCCTTTTTACATTTGCAAAAAAAAGCGCAACAAGTTGACAATGAACTCGTTACGCTTTATCTGTACCCGCGACTGGATTTGAACCAGCACATCCTTGCGGACACTACCCCCTCAAAGTAGCGCGTCTACCAATTTCGCCACACGGGTAAAGGGAAGATTTAAAACGCCTTTCTTTAAAAAGCGGGGCAAATATACGGTTTTTTCTAAGGTTTGGAGTCGTCGAGAAAAAAAATTAAAAAAAATGAAAAAAGATTAAAATATAAATATTATTTTTGTCTATGTTTGTGCCGTCATTGAATTTGAACATTTTACACTCAGCCGAGCTCATTGGTTTTTTAGAAAGAAAACTGATACTAAATTAATCCAGAACATTTTTACCAAAGCTCGCATGGAACACTCTGTTACACTATTTATCCTAATGGCCCTGTCATTTGGGCTACTGCTTTTCACGGTTGGCACTGGCAAACCTGCTGGCGCAACCGATTCCAATGAAGACCCTTCGTCATCTTCATTCCCACTAGACAATCGTCTAAATTCACCTGATTTCAAGGCTGTCAGTACGGAGATTTCGTCCTAGTACATCCGCCGATGCATTTGCTCCACATTTGCCATGTTCAATTATTTCAACAAGTTGAATATGGCATGATTTTTACATGTATATTTTCATAATTTGTAATTCCATGAAAAATAACTGCTTCCGAACATTTCTTATCGTCGCCTTGTCATGTGCAGCCCATATCGGTTTCGCTCAAGGTGACTTGGCTTTTGAACCCGAAGCTTCATTGCCAACCCGAAAAAAGCCAAGTACAACTAGCACACCCAGCCGTTCGAACACTGGCTTCCACAAAAAATTCCCGCAGCTATTCACAGGTTGGGCCATTGAAATTGCAATGGCCACTTACCCGATGGACAAGTCCAATCCTTTGTTTCGGCAATTCGGCAATGTGATGTACGAGAAACTGCCCGAAGGTGGCTACTCCTACCTCATCATGGCCAATTTCTCCTCGAAGGATGCTGCGCTGAAATTCGTGCAAACCGTGGTGAGGCCCAAGTCCGAACACGCCCAACTCATTCAATTCACTGAAGGCAAACGCAAGGTGGTACGGGACTAGTTCCCAGCCCTTTGCGCCAAAATAGTAGTTTTCTTTTCTTGAATACCAATGACGATGAAGCCCGCCTCCGGTTATCGGGGCGGGCGTTTTTTTTATCGGTATTTATACGATTCTTTTACCTTGGTTATTTCCCCTTGACCGGAGCTTCAGCCTCTTCCTTGTCCATGAAGCGGTACCCAATCCATGCACCACCGAAAGTATAGCTGTCGTTTTTATAGGCGTTTCCAGTCGCTTGGGTGCCATCCAGGAAATCCGAAATGGTGAAACGGTAGGCTAATTCAATACCCAGCACTATCCGCTCATTCATGTCAATGCGCACACCGCCGCCGATGGGCATCCCGACATGCCAATTGATGTAATCAATTTCCTCGTCCCGGCTATCAGATGTACCATATTTTACAACTGGGTTGAAATAGGCCACTGAGCCGCCACCGAAGAAATACAGCGAACTGATTTTTTGGAATCCATGCTTTTTGGAAAAACGCTTGTGGCCACGCACGTCGAACTCACCGATAATCGAAATCTCCGATAACTGACCTTCAAAACTGTTCCCCCGCAGGTAATTGCGGTCGAAATTCCGGTCACTGCCCGACAGCTTGCCATGCAGCAGGTTCAGCCGGACAGCATGCTGGCGGTCGAAAAATCGGCGAACGCTCAACTGCCCGCCAAGGTGCACTTCTTTGATGGTGAATAATGGTGGCGTCAAGTCGCCGTAGTAATTCATAGCCCCCACCCCAGCACTCACTTCCCAGTGTTTTTGGGCAACAGCAAACAAGGGCAAAATCATCAGGGCTAGACCCAGTGTCAATTTCATCAATCTCATGGCAAACAGCTTTGTACCACTGCACGGCAAAAAAAACTCCGCCGCCCAGTTGGGTTTAGTGAATTAAAGCGAACTGGATGGGATTGGAAACCAGGAACGGCGGAAAGCAGGATGCTCCCGTTTTACAAAACAACAATTGTTGTACGCTCCTATTTAGGCTAGCAACTCGGTAGTTTTATCAAAAGCAAATTCTATGCTCAATTGGTACACGAGCCTAGAACGTCCACGGCGAAGCTTGGCCTTAAACCACCAAGCATTGCCATTAACCCAACTTATTTATCAGTGGAAATCACTTGCGAAGCGTTGCGCCGTTCAGTTTCGGCCCGGCAATCAAAGACTGCAAAAGCTCCCTGGTCTGCTGGCTGGACAGGGCAGCGGAGAGTAGTTTTTCGAACTGCAAAAAACTCGTGACCTCGACTTCTTTCCTGGCGTCGCCTTGTTTCAACACCAATTTTGAAGGAAAATACGAGCCAACCGGGTGGGTGAACCTGAGCAGTTCTGCACGCCTATTGCGCAGGCTGGGAGCCACAACATTGAAAACATGCAGGCACTGCTTGAGGCCCCCGCTAAATGTTGCGACGCTGGAAAGCACCTCGCCACGAAGCAGGTTCTTGGTTTTTTCATCCAAGAGGTAGGCTTGCTCCCGCAGAAGGTCCAATGGCGTAGTTTCCGCCATCTTGAAATCCAGTTCGCCCCAAAGGTCCTTAGTTGCTTGTACCATTGTCTTAAAAATTAAGTGAAAACTTCAACGGCAGATGGTCTGAAAAAAGTTTGCTGACCGCACCGTTTTTTGTCAAAAACTGGTGCTTGCCATCCCCTGTCAGTATTTTGAGTTCGTTTTGGACAAAATTGCCCAAAAGTGTTGGTCGAATCAAGAGCTGGTCGAATAAATGCCAGTTAAAATCGCCCGGCTTGTACAAAGTCCCGGGAACAGCCCCCGCTTCTTCCCTATCGCCAAAAAAGCCCCACATTGGATTGTAAAAGTAGGGGTAATGCTCGAACTGAACCTTGCGACCTTGTTTTTGAGCGATTTTGCGGGTCATCACCGCATTGAATCCCGCATGGGAAACCATGCCGTAGTCAAAGGGATGCATGTTGAAGTCGCCGACGACAATTGTCCTTTGGATGCCAAAATCCCGCTCGATTTGAGCAAGGTTCATGTTGAGAAAGTACGCCTCGGCACTCTGCTGGTATTCCGTCATGTTGATTTTGCTGGGTAAATGAAGTGCCACGAGCAGCATTTCTTCCATCCCGTCAAAACTCAACAACCGCACCGTGTACCTCGGCTCGTTCGCCACCAGAAAAAACTGGCTCGGTGGCAGCTTGCTGTAAATCTGCACCTTTGCATTCTGCTCGGGCACTGCCACGAAATCCTTGGCCAAATCGGCGGTCAAAATCGCCTCGCCTGACGTGCTGTTTTCTGCCAAAATCAGCACGTCCACACTGTGCAGCCGGACAAGGTTCTCCACTTGCGCACCCAAATCCTTCCCCGCCAAGTTCCAAAAAAGGAAATTCAATCTAGCCATGAAGTCGCCGCTGATTTTTGAACAAACCTAAGCAAAAAACAAACGAGTCGGACGTACCTCCTGTTCCATGCTTCGCAAAAACAAAAAACGGCAGCCGCCCCCTAGGACGACTGCCGCTCATTCTGTAAGTTAGAACAGTATTAATTCTTGCTGATGACAAGCTTCTGCTCAAATTGCTCGTCGCCGATTTTCACCCTGACAAAGTAAATGCCGTTGCCGATGCCTCCGAGGTCCATGCGCTCGTTGACGTAGGACACTTCGCCAAGTTGGCGGTGCATTACTTTCTGGCCCAAGGCATTGATGATTTCGATGGATACCAATTTGCCTTCCGCAATTTCGGCGAACTTGATGTTCACGTCGCTGCTTGCGGGGTTTGGCACCACCTCAAAGCTAGGTTTTGTATCAGCGACTGTGTTGCCGATACCCAGGCCGTGCTCTTCGATGAGCTTGTCAAGCTCCGAGAAATCAGGTGCGAGGTTGTCGCAGGCATTGGCAGCCTGGTTGTTGTAGTAGGCATTCAGGCTCAGGAGCGACTGGTTGAGGGCCGTTCCGTAGATGACTTTTTGCCCCACCGTCATCTGTAGGCTGCCGCCAAGGTAGAGGTTCACCAGGTCTTGTAGGCCACCAATGGTGAAACTGCCCGTTTGCTCTGTGCCTAAGGCATCGAAGAAGTGTACCCTGCAATTGTCGTTTGCATCACAGTAGTAAATGCAATCGTGCAGGTAAATGCAGGCGAGGCTTTGGTTGCGGATTTGTGCCCTTGTCAAGCCGTTGTACTGCATGTTGTAGCGGATGTTCAGCTCAAGGGCGATGGCATTTGCAGCCAGCACGTTTTTCATGCCGCCAATGCTCATTGGGTTGCAGCCAGCGCAGTTAGTCTGCTGGCAGTTGGCCAAAACGGCAGGGCCAGCTGTGCCCGGCAACATGTTCACGACGCACTGTGCATCGTCAATGGTGATGGAGCGGCTGCTACCGCCGATGACCACGGGGCCATTGGTCAGCAAGCTGCTGATGACCTGAAGGTCGGTAGTAGTTGGCGAAACAGCCGAGCCAGGCATACCGCCCATGATGCCCCAAGCCTCTTGTGGGAAACTGGTGAGCGGGATGCAAGCACCTGAGAAGGTCACCTCGCAAAGCGATGGGTACTCGTTGCCACAACGGTCGGCGATGCGGAAGTAGAAGGTGCGGCCAAACGTGAAGTTGCCGTCGCCATCAGGGTCGGCGCACTCCCAAAGGTCAGTGTAGTCTTCGAGTGTCACGAAAAGCTCGTCGCCGTAGCAAACGTCGAGGTAGTTGCCCGCCGCTAGCAGTTCCTCAATTTTTTCATCAAAATCGTAGTCATCTGGGCAAGGCACGTCGCCGATGCACGCTAGGTTGGTCACGTCCACCGATACTGGGCTGTTGCCACTTGGGCAGGTACCGAGCGGGGCTTCCGTGTCCTCAAAATAGTAGGTGAAGCTCCAAGGGTGGCTATTGCCGCCGCAGTCGGTGAGCACATAACTGAATTTGCGCCATCCTGAACATCCGCCAGCTGCGAGGCTCTGTGTCATCACTGGCTGGCTCACGTGTATCAACTCGCCACATTCGCCATACAATTGCGGAGCAAAAGGTGGAGTGGCATAAGCCATGCAGCTCACGTTGGCTTGTTCGTCAATGGGTGCTATGAAATCTTCAGAATAAAGGAAATTAAAGGTTTTGCCCCAAGTACGGACATTGCCATCACAATCGGTGTACCTCCAAGAGTAAGTGCGGCTACCTACGCAGCCCCACGTGTTGGTTGTACTGGTAAGCGTTGGGCCGACGGGCGTCAGCAAGTTGCCACAATTGTCAAATACAGTCGGTGGCGTCGGCAGGGAAGCATTCGTTGGGCACTCAACAGAAACAACCTCGTTGGCAGGAACTGTAAAGCCTTGGTAAACAACATTATAGATGAAAACCCAGCTAGCCGTGTTGCCTTCACAGTCGGTGTAGGTGAACGTGTACGAGCGGTCGGCTTCGCAAACTGGCTTAGGCGAAACAGTGACCACTGGCACCAGCACTTCTCCACAGTTGCTCAAAACAACGGGAGGTATTGGCGCTAGGTCAGTGTCGTCAGGGCATGCAACAGTTGTGCTGCCGGGAGGCGTTGCAATGGCGAATGGCTGGCGCTCAATGGTGTAGGTGAAAGTCCAAGTTGCCGTGTTGCCTTCACAGTCGGTATAAGTGAAAGCATAGGAACGAGTACCCTCGCAAGTGAGTGGGTTCGGTATATTTGTTACTACCGGAGCGGCTGGCGTCAATGTTTCGCCACAATTGCTCAACACGACTGGCGGCACTGGCTGGGTAGCCAAGGCGGGGCAAGCCACCGTTGCAGCGCCGTTGGCAGGCACTGTGAATGGCTCCCGTTCTACCGTCGTGACATGCGACCATGTCCTGACCAAACCTGCACAATCCGTGTAAGTCCAAGTAAATGTCCTTGTACCCTCGCAAGTGATGGGATTCGGGGCATTCACAATGACTGGCCCTGCGGGCGTCAGTGTTTTTCCACAACCATCCACCACAGTTGGTGGCACAGGCTGCACGATGAGGGCAGGGCAAGCCACCGTATTGGCACTATTGGCCGGCACAGTGAAGGTCGGGTAAGCTGGAACCGTAAATGTGGAAGTGCAGGTAACCGGTGCTGTCTGGCAAGTTGCGCCAGCGTAGGTGAAAGTCACCGTGATGGTATTGCTGTTTGGATTGCAAATCAGCGGTGCGGCAGGTGCGTTGTTGGTCAAGGTTCCGCCAGAACACCCATTCGAAACTGTGGCCGATGCCAACCAGTTGGAATAGGCCGTGTTCAATTGGTCTTGCGTTAGGCAAGCACTTGCTGTCGTGGGTGTTGGACAGGTCAGCACAGGTGCCGCTGAGGAGGCAACGGTGAAGGTCGCCTGGCAGGTTGTCGTCAACGGTGCGCAAGCGCTGGTGTAGGTGAAAGTGACGGTTGTGGAACCACCACAAGCTGAAGGTGCGCCCGTATTGTTGTTGGTCAGAACGCCGTTGCAGCCACCGCTGGCAGT
>JALOMF010000049.1 GCA_025455635.1 Saprospiraceae bacterium
AAGGTTGAACAACGGGAAGCTCGTGATGCGTTCTTTTTGTTCCAACGTGGCGTCTTCCTTGACTTCCACGTAGCGTTTGCCCGTGGTTTTTTGCTGCCACAAATAGGCTTTCATCGCCCCCGGCGTCATGCTGGGGTTCACGTAGGTGGCCAAGTAATAGGCCAGGCTATCGAATGATTTCGAGGTCCAAAACGCCGTGTCAATGGCGTTGGAATTGGGGTCCCAAGAGATGTCAAAGAACGGCATGGAGGTGGCGAGCATACTGCCATCTTCGGTCAGGATGTTCCCACGCTCGGCTTCCATCGGCACCTCCTTGATGTAGAGGTCTTCGCCCTTGCTGCGCCATTTCTCCCCTTCCACCACGTTGATTTTGATGGTTTGGGTCATAATGGCCACGGCCACCAGCACGATTGCTGCCAGCACGACGTACACACGTACAAGGACTTCGTTTTTGACGTTGAAAGCCATCTCTCTTGAGGGATGAGGAGTTAGGAATGAGGGATGATAGTGCCGTGATATGCCACGTTCATCCCTAATCCCTCCTGCTTCATCCCCATTTTGAATTTTCTCATCAGGTAAAAGGGCGAGGAGTAAGGAATGAATTTGCCAAGCTCGACCCTATTCATTCCTCATTCCTCAAACCTCATCCCTGAATTTGCTGTTTGTTTAATCTTCCACTACTATCCGATGCACCCTGCCGGAGGTTTTGCGGAGGCCGAGGGACTCAACGTCCTCGCCGACTTCTGCCAAACGGCTCTTGAACATGATTTCGGATTTCAAAGAATTATAATGACGTTTTAACTCCTTTACTTCGTTCTGTAAGGTTTGAATTTGCCGGACCTGCTTTTCCGCATAGTGTGCGTTGGCAATGTAGATGACGGTGAGAAAACTCAGGAACAAGACGAAAGGTAAGTTCTTCAAGACCAGGGAAGCACCAAAGTTCCCAAGCTCAAAATAGCTCCCGAGTGATTTTTTTTGTTGTGCCATCTTAACTTGCCAAGTTTGCAGTTCGACAGTTGGCAGTTTGCAGTCAGTGCGTGCTTGAATGCACGATTCATGCAATTACCAAATAACTACTTGCGGATTCCAATCCTTAATTTCGCACTCCTTGCCCTTCCATTTTTAGCCATTTCATCTTCCGAAGGAGTGATTACACCTTTATTTATCTGTTCAAAAGGTCTTTCAATTTTGCCGTAGAAATCGCTTTTCACGTCGCCATCCACGTTGCCGGTTTTCAGCAGGTTTTTCACCATCCGGTCTTCGAGGCTGTGGAAACTGATGACCACGAGCCTACCGCCGGGCTTGAGGATGTCGAGCGTGGCGTCGAGGAAGTCCCTCAAAGCGCCCATCTCGTCGTTCACCTCGATGCGCAGGGCTTGGAAGACCTGCGCCAAGTAGCGGTTCTTCGGCCCCCGAACCAGTGGCTCGATGATGCCGAGCAAATCGCCAATGGTGCGGATGGGGCGGTGTTCCCGCTGCTGCACGATTTCTTGGGCCAGCGTCTTTGCGTTCCGCACTTCGCCGTATTCCCCAAAAATCGTTTGCAGTTCTGCTGCTGAATAAGTTTTCAAAACCGTTGCTGCCGTTACCTCCTCCGAGCGGTTCATCCGCATGTCGAGGTCGGCGTCGAAACGGAACGAGAAGCCACGTTCGGCCTCGTCGAGCTGGTGGGAGCTGACCCCAAGGTCGGCCAAGATGCCATCCACTTGTTTCACCCCATGAAGCCTCAAAAATTGCTTCACGTAGCGGAAATTGTGGTGGTTGAAGGTGAAGCGCTCGTCGTCTATCAGATTGCGGAGCGAATCATCGTCTTGGTCAAATGCAAAAAGCCGCCCTTTTTCACCCAACTCGTTCAAAATCAACCGACTGTGGCCTCCACCGCCGAAGGTTGCATCCAAGTAAACACCATCTTTTTTGATGGCGAGGCCTTCGATGCTTTCTTGGGCGAGAATGGGAATGTGGTAGGCCATGCGGTTGTATTTACAATCCCCCGGAACTGAGTCCTGGGGCATTATTGCCAGCCATTACGACCTGTGCAAGTTGGGCCATGTCAAGTTCGCCGTTGAGCTGTTTTTCGTACTCGGCGGCGGCCCAGATTTCGACCTTGTCATTGACGGCTGCGAGCACCACATCGCCGCCGCCTTCCGTGATGAGCGCCCAATCGAGGAGCTGGTTCGGGAAGTTGAGGCGGTCGGCGCTGTCCCGTTTCAGGGGCGTGGCCCCACGGTAGAACTGGCGCTGAAAATGCCTAGCTTGCAGGTCAAATTCGTTGATATTGTTAACTTGCGCAGATTTTGCGTCCCAAACTTTTTTGGGATAAAGGACAAGGCATTTTTCCAACCCCCGATTGACCACAAAATTGTCCCGCTCGTCGCTGGCCAATTGCTCAAGCAAGGCGCTTGGCAACCGAAGGCGACCTTTCGGGTCTATTTTGCACTCATATTCCCCCAGAAGTTGGTTCATCTACCTTTATCATTAATTGTCGGCCAAAAGTATTCACTTTTTTCCAAAAATTCCCACTTCCTACCACCGGAGGCAATATTTTTTTCCACATTCGCCCACTTTTTTCTGTTTTGTTTATTTAGTTTGTCAAATCTGCACCAATATTAAAACTTTTATTTTCAAAAATCCCAGAAACCAGCACCCTGCCTTCCTCGTTTTGCCATTTTTTTCGTGTTTGCAAATTTCACATTTACACTTTTCCCCACTTTGCCCTCCAAACAGCGCATGAGCACTCCCACTTTTTTACACCAAGGCATAAAAAAGCGACAAAAACGGAGCGATGGCCCACATCCAGGGTTAGGGCTTAGGCCAGACTTGATTTTTTTTGAAAAAAGGAAGGTGATTTTCAGCCAAGAATGCTGTTGTACTTCATCTGAACGACGCCAAGGATGGCTTCCTTGACGATGCCCTTGGTCATTTTCGATGCACCTTCGATGCGGTCGGTGAAGGTAATGGGGATTTCACGGAGCTTGAATCCCAAGCGCCAAGCGGTGAACTTCATTTCTATTTGGAAGGCATAACCGATGAACTTGATACTGTCGAGGTTCATGGTCTCCAGCACTTTTCGGCGGTAGCCGACAAAGCCTGCGGTGGGGTCTTTCACCCACATCCAAGTGACCAGTCGGACGTAGAGCGAGGCGCCGTAAGAAAGCACTTGGCGGTCGAAAGGCCAGTTGACGGTGCGGCCACCATTCACATAACGTGAACCAACGACTACATCTGCCTCATTTTCAAGGGTTTGCAGCATCCGGCTTAGGTCAGTAGGATTGTGCGAAAAGTCGCAGTCCATCTCGAAAATATAGTCGTAGCCACGCTCAAGGCCGTATTTAAAACCAGCGATGTAGGCCGTTCCGAGTCCCAACTTTCCGCTTCTTTGGAGCAGGAAAATACGTTGGGGGTATTCTGCACATTTTTCCCTTACCACCTCTGAGGTGCCATCAGGAGAGCCGTCATCCACGACCAAGACGTCAAATTCTACAGGCAGGGCAAGCACTGCATCGAGCATTTTGCCAACGTTCTCAAGTTCGTTGTAAGTAGGAATGATGACGAGGTTCTTCGACAATGGGAGCCAGTTTTTTTAAAAATGACAGAGGTGGCGCTCGACTTGATGCGTCACCTCTGTCTGCGATGTGCGGCGAAATTAGGTATTTTTGAAAACTATGCCCAAATCAGCACATCTAGCTTGGGCTATAATTTCAAAAACAATACCGAAGCTAGGGATGAATCGGGAATTTCACAAAAATGGGAACTCGCTAGTTGCCATCATGTTGAATCAGAAACTCTCGAACAACTGCCGGGCATGGCGATTGATATTCGACTGCATCTGGGTGCCGTCCATGAAATCACCTCCTTGAATTTCGTTCGGTGCGTCCCGATAAAGCTCGATTTCCCAACGAGGGTTGTTGTTCTCGCCACGTGCCGTGGAATGCAGTAGCACGTGCCCGTTTGTGACCAAAGAGGGGTTGTAAAAGACGAATTTGACGTTGTTTTGGCCAGTTTTTGGGAATTGGTTGTAGAACCAAATCTCGTAAGGTGGCGCACTTGGGTCGTTTTCCTCAAAGACGGTGTTGTTGGGAGCACCATATTTCAAGAAAATATAGCCCCGGTCGGTCTCAAAGCCACGGCCAAAGCCATTTGCGAAGCTTTCATCCACTTGTCGGGCTACTTTCATGTAGGCATTGTAGGCGGCTTCGGGGTTGTTGTGGTTTTCTTTTACCCAATAACTGAAGAGGTAAAGGCGCATGGCGTTCAAATTCCGCTCGGAGGTAATCATTTTCACGTGCTCGCCGTCACCTTTGTCCACCTGCATCATGATGGCTTTCAAGCTGTAAACCAGTTCGTCAACGGAGAGTTTGCCCACGAATTCATCGTTCAGGCTGAGTTTGCCGGAGGTTATTTCATCTGTTGATACCTTGAAATATGGGTTGCTGCGCTGGAAGGGCATGGATTTTTTGGTCAGCAAATCACGGTTTTTGTTCCTGACTTCGATGACGATATTGTAGTTCCCGGTGGGCAGTTCCTTGATGTCCACTTGCTGCACGGCACCAATCATCGGCTCGGATTGCTTGCGCTTGTGTGCTACCGCAATTTTTTCTTCCCGGTCTTTGGTGTCGGCATTGTCAATGAAAATGGTTTGCAGGAAATCATCGCCAATGGCCTTGTCGGTGTTGTAAATCTCGTTGTAAAACAAGAGCAGCTCACTGTTTTTGTCATAGTAGTTGGTGGGCATTTGCTCAAAAATGAACTTGCCTTTGGCCATTGGGTTGGACTCATTGCCCGGCGTCAGGTTTTTCACGGAGGCGAGCAACGAGATGTCGGAAATGGCCAGGGCATCTGCACTGTAATTGATGCTCACGGGTGACTGGTACTTCTTGGCATTGCCGAGGTTCACTTTGTCCTCCACCGACACTTCGAGGCTGTATTCCCCGTTGGCGAGGGCATAGCGCTTGAGGTCAACAAAATCTATCGGCTTGGAAGTGACGGGGCCATTGAGGCGGTATTTGTCGAATTTAACGACCTCTTCCCCTTTTTTGAACAACACCACGACATCAAGTATCGCTTGACCACTGGTATCGGACAGGGGCGACAAGCCAGCGCTGGGGCCAAGGATGTGGAGGTAAACCTCGATGTAGCCATTGCCCCTATCTTGAAAAGTTGCAAAGGAAATGCTGGCGTCAATTGCGTTTTGGGCAAAAACAAACAACGGAAGAACCAACCACAAAAGGAAAGTGAATACGGTTTTCATGCTATTAATTTTAAAAATGAAGCTTGCTTTGGGACGCTCTCATTGAACTTTCGCACAGCCAAGATTTCGAAAAACGCTGTAAGTTATGCAGTTTTGCCGGGCAAGCCCGAACACCCGGCTTCAAAAATACAGTTTTGCAAAATGGATTTCAAAGAATTTCTCAACCTGAACATTACTATTGGTAGCTTCAAGCTAACCGTGTCGCATATTTTGATGGCGCTGCTCATCCTGGTGGCTGCGAAATTTTTGATTTGGGGCATGAAAAGGGCTGTACTCGACCGCTATTTCCGCACCCGCAAGGTGGATGCTGGCCGGCAAATGGCCCTCAAGCAGTTCCTCAGCTACATCATCTGGGTGCTGGCGGTGTTCGCCATCCTAGAGCTTTTCAACATCAGCTCCATGATTTGGGCCAGCTCGGCGGCGCTGCTGGTGGGCATCGGCCTCGGCTTGCAGGACAGCTTCAAGGACATTATTTCCGGCATCATCATCCTCGTGGAAGGCTCGGTGGAGGTCGGCGACATCCTAGAGGTGGACGGCATGGTGGCGAGGGTCATCAAAATCGGGCTGCGCACCTCCAAGCTCGAAACCCGTGACCGGGTGAGCATCCTCATCCCCAATTCCAAGCTGGTGGTGGACAAAGTGACCAACTGGACGCACGACGAGCAGCCGACCCGCTTCCACATCGTGCTGGGCGTGGCCTACGGCTCCGATATCCCGCTGGTGACCAAGCTGCTCAACCAAGCGGCAGCCGAAAACGACAAGGTCTTGGCCGACCCCGCCACAAGCGTACTTTTCAAAAACTTCGGGGACTCGGCGCTGGAGTTCGACCTCCAGTTTTACAGCTTGGAGTTCTTCAATATCGAACGGGTTAAGAGCGACATCCGGTTCTCCATCGAAAAACTGTTTCGGGAAAATGGCGTGGAAGTCCCCTTCCCGCAGCGGGATGTTTGGGTGCGCAATCCCGAAGATTTGCGGCCAAACCCACCTGTTTCTTAATTTAGCATAAAAAATATTTTTACCACAAAAAATTGATAATCAGCTATTTGCGCTGTAAAAAACAAAATATCTAACGCCATTGGTTTCATCCGATAAACATCGCCCTTAACTTTGCGTCATTCTTTCCCTCTTTACATCTCCTTTCCTCATTACAATTCTGCTGGTCAAACTGGGCAAACAACAGCCCACTACTCACGTATTTCACTTCACACCATTTCGGTCTCCGGGCATTAGTCCCGTCTCACACTTTTCCAAAGAAAACTAATCCGGCGTATCCGGTCAAATAGGTTTTTCGTGGCCTCCCCCGCTGCGGTTCTGACAATTTTTTTTGAGTTTTAACCAAACACTTACAAAGATGAACAAACTTTACACGTTGAAAGCGGGTATCTCATGCCTGCTCGTGGCAGTCGCACTGCTAATTTCCAATCGCAATTTTGCTCAGACCACCTTCAGCGGGGCCTTGGACAGCGACTTCGGCAAGGCAGGCAACTGGTCAAGCGGCGTACCATCCGCCTCCAACCCCGGCACCATCCCCGGTGGCGCTACTGTCAACATCAACTCGGCAGTCACCATCAACTACGTGCTCACCAGCTTCGGCACCATCAACGCCAACGCCCAAGTGACCTTGACCGGAACACTGAACAACTACTTTGGCTCCGATTTCAACATCAGCAGCACAGGCCGGTTGACCAACAACGGCACGATGGACCAGCGAACATCCCTTGACATCGCAGCGGGCGGGCAGTTCAACAACACTGGGACTTATTCCAGCACTGGCTCCGCCGCCATCAACAACAGTGGCACGGCAACGCTTGCTGGGACTTTCAGCAATTTCGGCACCATCAACAATGCAGGAACGCTGACCATCACGGGCGGCAGCATCGGCAACAATGCAACCATCAACAACAACGGGGCCTTCAACCTGAACGGTGGAACCTTGACCAATTTCAATGGCGCAAACATCATCAACGCTGCCGGAAAAACACTGACCCACATCGCAGGCGCTACGCTCAACAACCAAGGAACATTGACCAATGACGGCACTTACACGAACGGCGGTGCTTTGACCAGCAATGGCTCGGTGGTCAACAACGGAACCTTCAACAACAACGCTGGTGGCAACATCACCAACAATTTCCGCCTGAACAATTTCGGGACCTTCAACAACAACGCCAACGGCAACATCGTCAACGAGTTTGAAATCAACAATGCGGGCAATTTCAACAACCACTTCTTCATTGACAACGGCGCCCAGATTTACAATTTGGTGGGCGGCAATTTTGGCAACTCCGCCACTGGCCGCATCAACAACCAGTTCGGCAGCTCCATCAGCAACGGCAATATTTTCAACAATATCGGTGAAATCGCAAGCGTGGGCGACATCTTGAACCTCGCCACTTTCACCAACAGCGGCTCCATCTACACGAACACGGGCGGCGGCATTGTCAACTCCGGCAATTTCATCAACAACAACCTGTTGAACAACTTGGAGGAAATCGCCAACTCCGGCATTTTCACCAACAACGGCCAGCTCCAAAACAACAGCGGCGGCGTGTTCACCAACGGCGGCGACCTTTACAACGCCCAGCCTGCCCGCATCTCCAACGACTACGTCATCATCAACAACCAAAACCTGTACAACAACGGCACCATCGAGAACGGCGTGCGGGTGTTCAACAATGATTATTTTGAAAACAACGGCCTGCTCGTCAACATCGGCGATTTCATCAACGACGTGACGGGCTTGTTCTACAACACGGGCACTTCGACCACCACTGGCTCCAACGGCGGCGTGCTCGAAAACAGCGGCGGCGGCATCTTCAGCAACCGTGGCACCCTCGACAACTACAACGAAATCTTCAATTTCGAGTGCTCTTCGTTCATCAACACAGGCACCATCAACAACTACTACTGGTGGACCAACTACAGCCTGTTCTTCAACTACGGCACTTTCAACGAGCTGCCCTACCACCAGATGAACATGGAAGGCGGCGTGGAAATCACGGGCACAAATTCCCAAGCGATTTGTGAAAACGTGACCGTGAGCATCAGCGCCAACGGCACGGCGACCGTGACTGGCGCTGCGGTGGCTACCGACTTATACGACAATTGCTCGACGCTTACCCTTACTATAAACGGTGCGGCATCGGTGACTTACACCTGTGCAGACATCGGCATCAAGCCCGTGAAGCTCATGATTGCCGACCGCATCGGAACGACGGTGATGTGCTCCGCCACGATTACCATCGTTGACAACACGGCGCCTGTGTTCCAAAACTGCCCGACCGACGTGGTCGTGGTAGGCACCGGCACCTCCACACCAGCTACATGGACAGCACCGACTGCCACCGACAACTGCGGCCCCGTCAATGTGACCTCAACACATACTCCAGGTTCCAGTTTCCCAAATGGCACGACTGCCGTTACTTACAATGCAATTGACGGACGAGGCAACGGTGCTGCTCCATGTACTTTCAACGTCATCGTGGTGCCGCCGGGCGACTGCGCCGAAGTGGCCAGCGTGCGCAAGGCAACGAGCACGGCCACCAATTGCGGAGCAGGAACAGCTTACGCACTTTGGCTCAACAACGAATACTACACCGCTGGCAACGACCTGCTTTTCATCCAATACACCGATGGCACGGCGCAGCTCGTGGGCAGCGTAAGCAAAGGCAGCCTGAGGGGCTATGTGGACGTGAGATTCTCTGGCAGAACGACGACCGCACCAGCAGGCAGCCCGAAATATGAACTTTGTGTAAACAGCGGTGGCAATGCCTGGACCTACTTCCCTAGCCTCGAAGGCTCGGTGACGCTCGACGATTGCCGCAAATTCACCCTCAAGCGTTTTGGCCCGGCTCCGCAAATGGGCCTCGGCGGCAACTTGCAGGACACCAACCAGCAGGGCCTGAGTGCTTGGTTCTCCACCAACAACAACTCGACCCACGGTGGCGACTTCAACTTCCGCCTCGGCGATGTGGTACAGTGCCAGAGCGGCATCTACCTCGAAGCCGAGTGCGCCAACTACGGCAGCAAATGGCAGCTCCGCAACGATGCCAACGCCTCGAACGGCAAGCTGCTGCTCCCACCAGCGCAGTACAGCTACGACACCGCACCGACCACCACCGCCGACCTCGTGACCTTCAACGTGAACGTGAGCGTGGCGGGCAGCTACCGCATTTTTGCACGCAGTGCAGTACCAAACAGCGACGGCGACAGCTACTGGGTGCGGGTGAACAACGGCAACTGGGTGAAATGGAACACCGTGAACCTGAACAGCTACACGGGCTTCGGCTGGGACCAAGTGGGCAACTGGAACGGCACTTGCACCGAAGACCTGCCCGTTAGCTTCAACCTGGTGGCTGGCGCAAACACCATCCAGTTCGCTTGGCGGGAACCAAACGCTTGCCTCGACAAGCTGTTCATCACCCTTTCGGGCAAACGACCGACTGGCCTTGGCGGCAATGCCACCAACTGTGGCACAGGCGGCGCTCCCGACCCATTTGATGGCAAAATCCTTTGCATCAAAGCCCGCCACAGCGGCAAGTCGGCTGACATCGCTGGCGCATCCACGGCAAACGGTGCAAAGCTCACCCAATGGGATGCCACCAACGGCAACAACCAGAAATTCAAGTTCACGAAAGTGGGTGCCAACACCTATACTATTAATGTACAGCACAGCAACAAATGCCTTGACGCCACCGCCAACTGTGTCGCTGGCTCCAAAGTGGTGCAAAACACCTGCGACGGCTCCAACAGCCAAAAATGGACAATCGAAGATGCTGGCAGCGGTTTCTACTTCATCAAGAGCGTGAGCAGCGGCCTGTACTTCGACGTGTCGGGCGCATCAACCGCCAATGGCGCTGAAATCATCCTCTGGCACAAGCACAGCGGCACCAACCAGCAGTGGACCATCGGAGACTGTGGCAATGCACCAGCACCCGTTCAGTGCAACAAAACCGCCCTGTTCGTGGTCGGCGACACTTGGCTTTGCGATGGCGACGCTGCCATCAAAAACCGCCTGCAAAGCCTCGGCTACACCGTCACCGTGAAGGACGACGGCGCCTGCAGCACTGCCGATGCCAATGGCAGGGGCCTCGTTTTCATCAGCTCAACTGTGAACTCCTCTTTTGTTGGCACAAAATACCGTGACATCAACGTGCCTATCATCAGCGCCGAGAGCTACCTCTTCGACGACCTGAAAATGACGGGCACGACCGTGAACAACCACTATGGCAAATCTGGCTACTTCAGCAGCCTGCGGGTCAACAACAACAACCACCCGATAGCGCAGGGCGCAACGGGCGACTTCGCAGTGTACCCACACGGCAAGGAAATCAACTGGGGCAACCCGAACAGCAACGCCTCGAAAGTGGCCATCGTGCCGGGCAACCCAAACTGCGCCATGATTTTCACCTACGAAACTGGCGCCGGCATGGTGGGCATGAACGCCCCAGCCCGCCGGATAGGTTTCTTCCTCGACGACAATGCCAACTGGCTGACCACCACAGGCTGGCTCTTGTTTGACCGCACCGTGGAATGGGCCAGCGGCTGCGACCTCGGCGTGAACCTCGAAAGCCAGCGCAATGACGTGCTCGACCTGCAAGCACAGCACAACGACGGCACGGTGAGCCTCTACTGGAAGAACAACACAGGCTTCAAGAACGAGAATTTCACCATCGAAAAATCAACGGACGGCGTCAACTGGGAAGTGCTGGCGGTACAGAACGGCTTCTCCAACGAAGACCAATCCACCAACCTTTTCGAAGACATTGACCTGGAGCCAGTCGTGGGCCAGAACCACTACCGGGTCATCGTCAGCTTCCTCGATGGCACGATGCAAACATCTGGCATTCAGGTAGTTACCATCCACGACATCGCTGATTTCGGCATCTACCCGAACCCAGCCAGCTACTCGACCAACCTCAACCTGGAGACGGTCGTTGGCGAGAAAAACGTGGTCATCACCATCTTCGATTGGACAGGCCGCCAAGTGCAGCAAGTGAACGTGGACGAGGTGTACGACGCCACTTACACCCTTGACCTGCAAGCGCTGCAAACAGGCCGCTACTCGGTCAGCGTGAGCGCCGATGGCAAGCGCCCGGTGGCTAAAAAGCTCATAATTTCAAAGTAAGTTTTTTGGTAAAATGGTTTCGGGGGAGGCAGCACAAGCTGCCCCCCTTTTTTTTTTGCGGAAAAAGATACCTTTGGCTTTTCACAAAACGAACAAACCATGTCAAAAAACAAGTACCTCCTACCCTTCGCCCTTGTCACCAGCCTCTTTTTCCTTTGGGGCATCGCCAATTCGCTGAACGGCGTCCTCATCAGCCATTTCCAGCTCGCCCTCGACCTCAAGCGGTGGCAGGCGGGCCTGGTGGACTCTGCGTTTTACTTCGGCTACTTCGTTTTCGCCATTCCGGCGGGGCTTTTTATGAACCGCTTTGGTTTCAAAAAAGGCATCATCCTTGGCCTGCTGCTGTACGGGCTTGGAGCGGCCCTGTTCTACCCTGCCGCCGAGGTTCGAGTTTATGGGTTTTTCCTGTTTGCCCTGTTCACCATCGCCAGCGGTCTGGCCTTTTTGGAGACGGCGGCCAATCCCTACGTCTCCATCCTCGGCGAGCCGGAAGGGGCGGCCCAGCGCATCAATTTCTCCCAGTCGTTCAATGGTCTGAGCATCATCTTCGGGCCGCTGCTGGGCAGCCTGCTCATTTTCACCAACAACAAGCACAACGCCGCCGACCTGGCCGCCATGCCCCTTGACCAAGCCGAGGCCATCCGCATCGCCGAGGCACAGACCGTGCAGGGGCCTTACCTCGCCCTGGCTGGCGTAGTGGTGTTCGTGGCGCTGCTGTTTTGGCTGACGAAAATGCCCGAACCTGTGCAGTCCGGCAACGAAGGCAAGCGGGGCTGGGACGGCATTTTCAAGCACCGCCACCTCGTGCTGGCCATCTTGGCGCAGTTCTGCTACGTGGGGGCACAGTCGGCCATTTTCGGCTATTTGATTGACATCAAAACTACGCTTGCCCCCAACGACCACTTCTTTTTGGTGGAGGCGCTCAAGCCGTTTTTCGAGTGGATGGCAGGCAGCGGCGAGGAACTCACTCCGCAGCGCTGGGCTGGTTTTCACCTCACGTTCAGCTTCATTTTGTTCATGGTCGGGCGGTTCACGGGCACTTGGCTCATGACGTTTTTTGCCCCGCAACGACTGCTAACTTGGTTCTCCATCGGAGCCGTATCGCTGTTTCTCATCGCCATGGCCACATCCGGTCTGACGGCAGTGGTGGTGCTGCTTTTCACCAGTTTTTTCATGTCGCTCATGTTCCCGACCATCTTCGCCTTGGGCACCAAAAACCTCGGCGAACAGGTGAAGCTCGGCTCGTCGCTCATCATCATGTCCATCGTGGGCGGGGCGGTGATACCGCCGCTCTAATGGGGAGCTACCAAGCCGCATTGGTGCTGCCGTTGGTGTGCTTTACGGTGATTGGGCTGTACGGCTGGAAGGGGTATAAAATACAGGCAGTCAATTAGTTATGAAATCATTCTTTTTACCCACTTTCCTTTTTTGCTCCGCAATGGGCGTGCTGCTACTTGCCTCCTGCGGTGGTGGCAGCTTGACCCCAGACCAGCACAGCACCCCCGCCCTCGACTCGCTCTTGGCGGATACTTCACTGCTGGGCGAGGAAGCCATTGCGCAAGCAAACCAAGCAAACGACACTACGCCAGGCAACGTAAAGCCCGCCAAAATCAAGCTGGCCAACGACCTCGACTATTCCGCCGATTTTTTGAAAAAACTGACCTATGCTGGCCTTGCTGAAAATATCGAACTAGCCGACAGTTTCATCATTTTGGAACAAACGGATACCTTCGTTTTCCCAATGCTTTTGCCAAAGGCAAAATGGACTAATTTCGTCGCCAGCAAGCAGGGCTACCTGTACTCGCTGGATGTTTCGAGGGCCAATTACACCACCCTCGACTTCAATTTTGAGCTGCGCAAAAACCGCCAGACCATTGACCAACTTCGAGGAAAGGCCGACCTCAACCCCGGCTTCCTGCTCGGCAGCGAGAGCGACGAGGACCCCGAAACGGGCAGCAGCTATTTCGCCAGTGAGTACTATTTTGAGCACAAGGAATGTAGCTTCAACATCCGCATCGGCGACGACGA
>JALOMF010000521.1 GCA_025455635.1 Saprospiraceae bacterium
CGGCCTCGCCCAGGTCTTTGTACGAGAGGTAGAGGTAGTACATTGCATCGAGCTTGTACTGGGTCTCTGGGTATCGGTTGAGCAGTACTTCCAGCGCTGCCACCGATTTTTTGTAGTTCTCCAAACGGTCCCGGTAGAGTTTGCCGAGGTCGAAATAAGCGGCCTCAATCTTGCGGTTGGCGGCCCCTACTTTTTCGGGGGTATCGGGCACATCCTTTAGCAATTCCTTTATTTCATCTTCGTTGAGTTGGGCCGATTCGCTGGCAGCCTGTATTTCGCTGCTTTCATCGGCCACGCTGGATTGGTCTGAGCGGCGCCAGTTGTCTTGAAGGGTACGGCTGTCCCATTTTTTTTCAAAATCACGTTTGCCGTCTTTCTTGTCCCTGTCGTTGTAGGCCCAGAATTTAGAGGTATTCGATGCACTACCGAGCGTCCCCTTGGGTGCGTTTGGGGCGTTGGCGTTGTTCTGGCCTGCAGCTGCTTTTTCCTTCAGCATTTTGATGCGCTCTTCATCCTTTTTCTTTTTCATGGCAGTGGCCAACGCAAGGCGCTCTTCGTCTGTCATGTTGCTGATGGTGAGCAGGCTATCTTGCAATTGGATGGTGAGCAGGTTGGCCGATATTTCGGTCAGGTTGGAAGCCAGGTTGCTCACCCGGCGGTGGCGCTCGTCGGTTGGGGTCATCACCATCAAGGTGCTGTCGAGGTACAATTTTGCCTTCACATAGCTCTCCTCTTCGAAGTACAGGTCGGCCAGCAGCAAGTACGACTCGGCTTTTTGTGAAATATTGGCCGTGCTTTTTGAGAGCGAAAGCTCCAGGTTCTTGATGCCTTCCTTTTTGTCGCCCGATTCGAGGGCTATGGACGCCAGCGCAAAATAGAGCTGGTCTTGGAACTCCTTGTTCTTTTCGTCCTTCAGCATCCGCCCCAGTTGGGCGATGGCCTCCTGCTGCGACGAGTTGGAGAGCGCAAGGTTGAGCCTTGCCGCAAATTCCATTTCATAAGAAGGTTTGGCCTTGAGCACCATGCTGTAGGCGGCAAAAGCGGCCTCGTCACGGTTGGCTTGTTGGTGTATTTGACCTAAAATGAAAGCTAGGCGGGCCTTCATGCCGTCTTCTTTCACCTGTTCGATGGCAGCGTTGAGTGGCTCCACGGCCAGGTCATATTTCTTTTGGCTCAAGTACATGTGTGCCTTGGCCACGGAGGCCTCCCTGCGCACGTCTGCAAAAGTGGCGGGACTGCGCTCCAGCTCGTTCAGTATGCGTTCTGCGTTCGTGAAATTGTCACGCTCAATGTAGGTGCGGGCAAGCCAGAGCAGCCCCTCTTGGTAAGCTGGTCGGTGCTTCATGAAGTAGCTTTCGGGATTCGACTGAACGACTTCCGGCTCAAGGTTGCCGAGGGTGATGGAGCCGGGAGCCGGGAGTGCATCCTCCTCCGTCGCTTCTACTTTCAGTTCCTCCACTGGGGCTGGCGCTTTCTTGGGTTTTTTATTGGGGGTTTCTTCGCTCGGTTTTTTGCTGGGCGAGGACTTTTTGCCCTTTTTCTTCTTTTTGGCCTCCTTCATTTTACGCTTGCGCTCTTTCTCCCGCTCTTTGCGCTTTTTGTCAATCAATTTCTGTTTTTCCTTTTTGGAAAGTTCGACCTTTTCCTCTCCGTCTTCGCCAGTGTTGGGCACTTTGCCTTTTTTCACAGCTTTTTTGCGCTGCTTTCCTTTGTTGGCCTTGGCTTCCCGCTTCGCAACTTCCTTGGGGTTGAATTCAGCAGTCATGAACTCCAAGGATTCCTCTGCCGACTCGAAGTCCTGCTTCATGAACTGAGACTGGCCCAGCACGAGGTAGCAATCATCGGTCCAGTGGCTGATGCGGTGCATGTTCACCACCAACGAGACCTTCTCGGCGGCCTTGTCCATTTTATCCGCAACGGCTTTTGGGTTTTCGGCAGCCGAGTATTTGTAGATGGGCAGTATCTTTCGGTAGTTTTCTTGGTGCTGCGTCTCCAATTCGGTTTTGGCCTCCAGCAGCAGCACGGTAGCGTTGTAGTAGCCATTGTAGTGGGCCGTCATGTTGTGGTAGCCCTTTTTCAGGCGCCCAACGTCGTTCTTGCTCTTCTGGGTGACGCACCCTGAAATGACGATAAAAGCAGCGATAAGCAGAAACGAAGTAGTTAACTTTCTCAAGACTTCATTATTTATGAAAAGAAAGCGCAAAGATACACGGTTGACAATTCATTAAAAATCTGCCGAAAAGGCTTCATCTTGGTACTTTCAACTTCAAGCGCAGTCCTTCTTTTTTGTTATTGGCCAATATTTGCGAATTTTACGGGGCTTTCTTGGAGGGGTTGCGGGAAATGCCCAAACGCAGTCACCAAACTAAGGAAAGCACAAATTTATTTTACCAGCTACAACGGTTAACGACATGGCAGAAGAAAACAAAAAAGAGCGCCGCAGATGGGAGCGGATGAAGGATACCTACCGCTTGGTCATTTTCAACAATGAGACCTTCGAGGAGGTGCGTTCGTTCAACCTATCGCCCCTGAATGTGTACGTCATGCTCAGCACGCTCGTGGTGCTGGTGTCGGGCCTCGTCATAGCCGCCATCGTGTTCACGCCCGTGAAAAGGCTCATACCCGGCTACGGCACTACCAACTCCCACCCCGAAATGGTGCGCATTTACCGGGACATTGACTCCCTCGAACAGCTCGTGGAAGCGCAAGAGCGCTACAACCAGGGCATAAAAAAGCTACTGACAGCCGAAGTGGAGTACGCCCCATCTGCCCCGCCCGCCAAGAAAAACACCGAAGGCAGTCACGAACCAGTGCCGCGCTCAGAGGAAGATGCCAAGCTCCGCAACGAAGTTGAAATGGCTGACATCAGGGCAGTGACTGGCGACGCAGTGGCCAATCCCGTCAACATCAGCCCAAGGGAAATCCCGCTGGAGCAAATGCACTTCTCGACGCCCATCGGCGGCTCCATCGTCGCTGGCTTCGACCCCGACAAAAAGCACCTTGGCGTGGATGTGGTTGCCCCCAAGAACACGCCCATCAAAGCAGCCATGGACGGGTGGGTCATCTCCTCCGACTGGACACTAGAAACCGGGAACACCATCGCCATCCAGCACACAAACAATATTGTCACCTTTTACAAGCACAATTCTGTGCTTTTGAAAAAAACGGGCAATTACGTGCGGGGCGGCGAGGCCATTGCCATTATCGGCAACACAGGCGAGCTTACCGACGGGCCTCACCTCCACTTCGAGCTGTGGCACCAGGGCAAGCCCGTGAACCCAACTGATTTTGTGGATTTCAAGTAGCGTTTCAGTTTGAAGCGTTTGAGTTGTATGAGTTGTTTGAAGGGTATGAAGGGCCGATTCACATCAAAACCTCTTCAAACAACTCCTTTTCATCAATTCCGAAACAAGATCCTTTCTCCTTTTTTTTCCTCGAAAAAGCGCCCATCATGCCATGCCAAGTGGCCGCT
>JALOMF010000050.1 GCA_025455635.1 Saprospiraceae bacterium
AAAAGAAGGTGATCAACGTGAGGGCTGCGGCCATGTCATCGCCGACTTGGTACTTCCAGATTTTGATTTTTTTGTAAAAACGCATCAACGGCTGACCCAGCATGGACACCACCCAAGCCAGTACGGCATACATGATGATGTCGCTGAAAAACCACAAAAGGGCGGCTATCAAAGCAAGGCTGACGACGAGGGCGATGGACCGGTTGGTGATTTTCATTGGTGCTATATTTATCGCAAAGTAAACACATTAAAAACATCAACACAGAAACAATTTATTGCAAAGTGTACAACTATTTGGTTCAACATGCTATCTTTCGCCCGACAATCATATTTTTCACCAACTTTTTTCAAAACTATGGCAATCAATTTTCTAGCCCTGCTCGTGGCAGCCCTCGTCCCGATGGTGCTCGGCTTCGTTTGGTACCACCCGAAAGTATTTGGCACTGCTTGGATGGCCGCAGCTGGCATGACCGAAGAGAAGATCAAGGGCAGCAACATGGCCCTTATTTTCGGCCTTTCCTTTCTGTTTGCGCTCATGCTGGCCTTCGTCATGCACGGTTTGGCCACGCACGATGCCTACGTCGAAGGAGCCACCTATTACGCCGAAGGTGGCGCTCAAAACCCCGACCCCAACTCAGAGGTGGGCAAGTGGATGGCGTTTTACAAGGAAAACTTGGCGGACTCCCATTACAATTTTAAGCACGGACTGGTGCATGGCGCCATGCTGTTCGGCCTAATGTTGGTACTGCCTGTTTTCGCTACCAACGCACTTTTTGAGCGCAAAGGATTCAAGTACGTGGCCATAAACGCAGGCTATTGGATGGTGTGCCTCGGCCTCATGAGCGGCATTTTGGCAGCATGGCGATGAGCTTCCGCACCCCATAAAACAGTACTGTCCCGGCCCCAAAAGCCGGGGCAGTTTTTTTATAAAAAAAATCTTGTCCGTTTTCTCTGCCTCGTTTTTACCTTTGCGGATGGAAAAAGGAAAAAAAGCTACTGAGAAATTTTTGGGCGAAGCCCTCACCTTCGACGATGTACTGCTCGTCCCTGCCTATTCTGAAGTCCTTCCCCGTGAAGTTGATATTTCTTCGCAATTCACCACTGGCATCCGCCTGCAAGTACCCATCGTATCTGCAGCCATGGACACCGTGACGGAGGAAAAACTGGCCATCGGCATTGCCCGGCAGGGCGGGATTGGCATCATCCACAAGAACATGAGCATCGAGGCGCAAGCCGAGCAGGTGCGCCGGGTGAAGCGTTCCGAGAGCGGAATGATACTCGACCCCGTCACCCTGGGCGGCGATGCCACCGTCGGCGATGCCCGCAAAATGATGCAATTGCACCACATCGGCGGCATTCCCATCGTGAACGACAAGGGCATCCTCATCGGCATCCTCACCAACCGTGACCTGCGCTTCGAGAAGGATACCCGCCGCCTCGTGCGGGATGTGATGACCACCCGCAACCTCATCACCGCACCCGTCGGTACCGACCTCGAAAAGGCAAAGGACATCCTCCAGCAATACAAAATCGAAAAACTGCCCGTCGTTGACAGCAACATGCGGCTCGCTGGCCTCATCACCTACAAGGATTTGATGAAAACAGTGGACTACCCGCATTCCTGCAAGGACAGCTACGGGCGGCTCGTTTGCGGCGCAGCCGTCGGCGTCACTGCCGACATGATGGAGCGGGTGGCCGCCCTCGTTCACGTGGGCGTGGACGCCATCTGCGTGGACACCGCCCACGGCCACAGCCGGGGCGTGTTGCTGGCAGTGAAGGAAGTGAAAAAGACCTACCCAAGCCTCCAAGTCGTGGGCGGCAACGTGGCCACGGGCGCAGCCGCCAAGGCCCTCGCCGATGCTGGGGCCGATGCTGTGAAAGTGGGCGTCGGGCCAGGCAGCATCTGCACCACCCGCATCGTGGCGGGTGTTGGCGTTCCGCAATTGACGGCCATATTCGAAGCAGCCAAGGCGCTGAAAGGCTCCGGGGTGCCCATTATCGGCGACGGCGGCATCCGCTATTCCGGCGACATCGTAAAAGCGCTGGCCGCTGGCGCAAGCACCATCATGGGCGGCGGCATCTTCGCTGGCGTGGAGGAAGCGCCCGGCGAAACGGTGCTCTTCGAAGGCCGTAAGTTCAAGATTTACCGGGGCATGGGCTCGCTCGGCGCCATGGGCCAAGGCTCCAAGGACCGCTACTTCCAAGACGTGGAGGACGACATCAAAAAACTGGTGCCGGAAGGCATCGAAGGCCGTGTGCCCTTCAAAGGCTCGGTGGAGGAGGTCATGGTGCAGTACATCGGCGGCCTGCGGGCTGGCATGGGCTACTGCGGTGCCAACACCGTCGAGGAACTGCAGGACACTGCCCAATTCGTCAAAATCTCTGCTTCCGGCATGAAGGAAAGCCACCCGCACAACGTGGCCATTACGAAGGAGGCACCGAATTATAGTAGTAGAGTGTAATTCGTTTTTGACTGGATTTTGATATAAGATATAAGATAGACGATATAAGATTTAAGATTTAGAAGGTCGGAAACACCTGCAAAAAAAGGCATTTGCAAATTGGCAGCGCCCCAATAAATCTAATATCTTATATCTTATATCGTCTATCTTATATCAAAAAGCAACTAAAGAGCAAACACTTCCAATTTGAAGTTATCCATCGTCATCCCCGCCTACAACGAGGCACGCACCATCCACTTGATTTTGGACAAAATCAAGGCGGTGACCCTCATGCAGGGAATTGATAAAGAAGTGGTCATCGTCAACGACTGCTCGAAGGACGGCACGGAGGAGGCCATTTTGAAATACAAAAGCGAAAACCCACAGCTCCCGATTTTTTACCAAAAACACAAGGTGAACAAAGGCAAGGGCGCAGCCCTGCACACGGGCATCCGCTGCGCCACGGGCGATTTCGTCATCATCCAAGACGCCGACTTGGAGTACGACCCCCGTGAGTACAACCTCCTGCTGCAGCCCATCCTCGAAGGCATGGCCGACGTGGTGTTTGGCAGCCGCTTCATGGGCGGCAACCCGCACCGCATCCTGTTCTTTTGGCACAGCATCGGCAACAAGTTCCTGACCACCCTCTCCAACGCCTTCACCAACCTCAACCTGACGGACATGGAGACCTGCTACAAGCTCTTCAAGCGGGACATCATCCAAAGCCTCGACCTCCGGGAAAACCGCTTTGGCTTCGAGCCGGAGGTGACCGCCAAAATCGCCCGGATTCCCAATATCCGCATTTACGAGGTAGGGATTTCCTATTATGGCCGCACCTATGCCGAGGGCAAAAAAATCAGCTGGGTGGATGGGTTTCGGGCGATTTACTGCATCCTGAAATACAACCTGTTCAGGTAGCTACCATGCACCACCACCCGCAAAACAGCCCTGCTTCGAAGCTCAAACGCCTCGTTCTTTTTGGTGCGATAGGGGCCGTTTACCTGTGCTCGCTCTTCTTCTACCAGCCGTGGCGCTGGGCCGTGAACGACGGCGGCGACTCTTGGGGCTACTACGTTTACCTGCCTGCCACCTTCATCCACCACGACCTCGACAGCTTGCACCGCACCACCGAGGTGCGCAAGCAGCTCCGCCCCAACTCGGTCGCCCCGGCCACGCCCGAAAGCCCCCTGGGCATCGGAGAGGCGCTGCCAGTCGGCGATGGGAAATATGTGGTGAAATACACGATGGGCGTGGCCATGATGCAGGCCCCGTTTTTTGCGGCAGCCCATTTTTATGTGAAACAAACGGGCAGCTACCCCGCCACAGGCTTTTCGAAGCCCTATATTTTTGCCATTCACGTGGCAGGGCTGTGCTACGCCGTGCTCGGCCTTTTTTTGTTGTTGAAAACATTGCGGCGTTTTTTCCCTGAAAACACCAGCCTGCTCACAGTGGCCACGCTGGCCTTTGCCACCCACCTCTACTACTTTTGCGTCTATGCTTCGGTGATGGCCCATGCCTTCCAGTTTTTCCTATTTGCGCTGGCCATCTACGCCACGGTGCGCTGGTACGAACAGCAGCGGCTGCGCTATGTCCTGCTCGTCGGGGCGGCCTGTGGCATGGTCACGCTGGTGCGGCCCATCGAAATCATCCTGCTGCTCGTGCCCTTGCTTTTTGGGGTGAAAAACAGGCCAGGGTTCAACGAGCGGCTCCAATTTTTGCGAAGCCACAACATGCAAATAGCACTGGCCGCCCTCGTTTTTTGCTCGGTCGGGCTGCCCCAACTGCTCTACTGGAAATGGACGACGGGCCAGTTCCTGCACTACAGCTACGGCGACGAGGGCTTCAATTTTGCGAAGCCGCAAATCTGGAAAGGGCTGGTCGGCTACAAGAACGGCTGGCTGACCTACACCCCGGTCATGTGGCTCGGCATGGCGGGGCTGCTGCTCCTGCGGCGCTATGCGAAGGAGTGGTTTTGGCCCGTGGTCATCTTTGTTCCACTCAATATTTACTTGGTGTACAGTTGGTGGTGCTGGAACTACATCAACGGCTTCGGCTCTCGCCCGATGGTGGAGGCTGCCGCCGTTATGGCTTTGCCGCTGGCGAGCTTTTTCACCATGGTTGCGAAGCGCAAATGGGCGACTGCCCTGACGGCGGTGGCGCTGCTGGCCTTCACATGGCTCAACCTGTTCCAGACTTGGCAGTTCTCCAAAGGCTTGATTTTGACGGAGTCCGGCAAGCGGGCCTTCTACTGGCGCATGCTGGCGAAAACGAAGATGGACTACCTCGACCTCGTGGTGTTCGAGTCAGGCGAGCCGCAGCCCGACCCAGCCGATGTTGAACTCGCTCGACCGCTCTATTTCGCTGATTTTGAGCAGCTTAGCGATACCTCCGCCTTTGGTGAAAAAGTGTATTCGGGCAGTCGCTCGCTCGTGCTCGTGGACAGGGGAGAGAAGGACTTCGCCATGCAGTGGTCGAAGTCCATCGGCGAGCTGCAACTGAAACGGGGCGAGTGGGTCAAGCTCAGTGTGCAGGCCAACCCGACGGGCATGCCCCAGCGTTTTTTCGAGGGCAACATGCTGACCTGCCGCTTCATGCGTAGCAAAAAATCGAGGAAAACGAGGAGCATCCGCATCGAATCGAAAGTGGGCAACGTGCCAGTGGGCATCTGGGGTGGCCGCCCGAAAGTGTGGGGCGAGGCTTATTTCTGGGTGAAAGTGCCACCATTTCTACGGCCCGATGACATGCTTCAGGTCGGCTTCGAGAATGTGAACGGAAAGCCCATTTATCTTGATGACCTCAGGGTGGAGGTGTGGCAGGGGAAGTAAAAACTATATGCTGTATTATGAGCGATATAATTAAACTCATTTATTCATCAGCGCTTTATTCTTTATTGCTAAATGGCTGTTTTACAGTGGTCGGTTATTTAATAAGCAAAGGTGAATTAGCTTTGAATATAGGCTTTCCTTGGGTTTTTTATTACCAATTCGAGCTAAATAATGGATTGCATCATGGCTCAAAACCCATGAATTTATTGCTGGATATTATCATTATTTGGTTATGCTGTATGATAGGCATATATTTATTTAAACACTTAAAAAACATCAAGTCGGGTAATAATCACACACCAAACTTCACCCCCTCCCCACACCGCATCACCCGAAACCCCTGCTTTTTCTTCTTCGCTTCCTTTTCAAAAACCCGCACGTCCGCCGTGTTGAACTCGAACATATCGTAGTGGCAGGGCACCACGTACTGCGCCCCGATGGCCTTGCCCAGCGCTGCAGCTTCGGCACAGTCGAGGTTGCCGGCCACGCCCCGCTTGGGGTCACGGCCATTGATGGGCAGAAAGGCCACGTCCACCTCGAAGGGGCGGAGCAGCGGGGCCATTTCCGGGTAAAGCACCGTGTCGCCGGAGTGGTAAACGGTGAAGCCGCCGAACTGCACCACATAACCTAGGTAAAGGCAGCGGCCTTGGGCGTCCTTGTCAATGGCCTCGTGGGCGGCGGGTACAGCGGTGAACTTAAAGCCTTGAATTTCAACACTTTGCGAAGCAACTAAACCAACCGGCCAGTCCAGTTCGCATTTTATCCGCTCCGCAACGAAGGCCCGGTTCGCCTCCGGGATGACCATTTTCAGCTTGGGGTTGGCTTGCATGAGCGGCATGAGCGTCTCGGCGTCGAGGTGGTCGGTGTGGTTGTGGCTGGAGGTCACGACGTCCACGAAGTCGAGGCGGGCGGGGTCAACGGCCAGCTCCGTCATGCGCACGTGGGGCTTGGTGGTGGCGGCGTATTTCTTTGTTAACGAGTCGGAGAGGTAGGGGTCGAGGAGCAGGTGCTTGCCCGCCCATTTTATCAAAAAACCGCTCTGGCCGAGCCACCAACAGGCGAAGCTGTTGGCGTCAGTGGTGGTGCTGCGGATTTCGGCCAGCAGGGCCTCGTCTTTTTGGAAAGCTTGAATCAGTTCGATCATGGTGGTGCGGTATTGCAAGGCTCAATAGTTCGTGAAGTTTAAAGTTTCAAGGAAGAGGCTGCAAAATCATTTTTGAAAAGGTTGTTTGGCTAAATCAACCATTTCAAAAATGCGACACTTTTGCATTTAGGCGGGTACTCCGTGAAATCCCGAGAAATCGGGACAGGCTATGAACCCTGAAACCTTCACAAACCATTGAGGCTTTTGGCCTTTTTTATTTGCAAAACTAATCAGCGATTTGAGTTTCGAGCGAAAAAGGATGGGGCCAAAAATAATGCGGGTTGGCCGCCGCATCTGGGCAACCAACCAGCAGGTCGTGTATTTCATCGAAATTGCGAAGCAATAAAAAAAACACTAATCAATCCACCACCTGACGCCCGCATACGCCCTCGCACCCACCAGCGGCCCCCACACCTGCATGGCATCGAAATACTCGCCGAAGGGGTTCAGCGCATCCACGATGGCGTGCTCCTGGCGGTAGTCGGTGAGGTTCTCGCCGCCGAGGTAGAACTCCAGGTTCTTGAAGTTGCGGGACACTTGGGCGTTGAGTGTTACGTAGGCCGGGGACTCGCCTGTGAAGTCCCTGATTAGTTCGGAAGGTTGTCCGTGGCTGTGCGCAAACCGCTGTTTACCAACGAGTTGCGTGTAGGAGTTGAACATCCATTTCCCGTCGGGCGTCTTGTAGTTCAGCGTCACGAGGCCCCGGTGGCGGGCCGTCATTGGTCGCTGGATGGGGCCGTCGAAGTGACTGTTTCCGGTGGGCGGGTTGTAGCTCACCTTCACGTCGTTCAGCTTGTAGGCCAGTTTCATGTCGAAGCCCTTGAGCGGCGCCCACGTGCCCAGCACGAGCAGGGAATTGGCGTAGCTTTTACCAACCAAATTGTAAAAAAGCACCTTGCCCTGCTCGCTCTCCATGTCCATCACCACTTGGTTCACGAAGTCGGTGCGGTAGAGGTCGGCCACGAGGCTGGCGCTCTTGCCGCCGAGCTTGAAGTTTTTCGTGAAATTCAGGCCCACGTTCCAAGCGTCCTCGATGTCGAGTTGGCTTTGGTCCACCACGAACTGGCGGTTGCTGGCCATCACGGCCATGTTTTCGCTCAGGATTTGCGCCGTGCGCACGCCCCTGCCGCCGCTCATGCGCAGGATGGTGTTGCCGTCGAAATTGTACTTGAGGTTCAGCCTCGGCGTTGCGAAGCCGCCAAAAAGGTTGTGGTGGTCGAAGCGCAGCCCGGCGATGATGCCGAATTTTTCCCTCGTGAAACTGTACTCGCCGAACACGCCCGGCATGGTCTCCACCCGGCTGAAATCGCTGTCGTTGAGGAACTCCTCGTAGTCGTCGTGCTGGAAGCTGGCGCCCACGCTCACCTTGTGGTCGGTGGTGCCGATGAAGCTGGCGTAGAGTAGGTTGGCGTAAAAATTCCGCTGCTGGCCGTTGTAGCGGGTATAGCCAAAGCTGTTTTTCATGTCGTGCAGCGAGCCGCCGTAGATGAAGCCGAAGGAGGTCTCCGGCTTGGTGAAACCGACGTAGCCGAACTTGCCGAACACGTCCACCCGGTGGTTGCGCTGCGTAATTTCATAGACGCTGCCGGGCTGGTCAGGCACCTCGTCGAAGGCGGCAGACTGGCCGCTAAGGCGCTCATCGTCAAGCACTTGCACGTTGAACTGGGTGCTGAAGTCATCATCCACCCAGTAGTTGCGCCAGAGCGCAATCAGGCTTTTTTTCTTTGGCTGGTCGAGGAAGCCGTCGTCGTTGCGGTCGAACTCGCCCTGCGTGGTGCTGCCGTGCAGCAGCAGCCCGCTGCTGAAATGCTCGCCGAACTTGTGGTTGGCATGTACGTTGATTTCGCCCCGCCCGATGCTGGAGCCGAACAGGTTCACGAAGAGCTGCTTGTCGTTCCAAGGCTTTGCCAGTTCGGTGTTTATTTGCCCGGTGATGGCCTGTGGGCCGTTTTGCACGGTGCTGGTGCCCTTCGACACCTGGATGCCGCTGACCCATGTGCCGGGGATGTATTCGAGCGCCAGCGGGCTGCCAAGGCCCGTGTACACGGGCCGTTTTTCCATCAAAAGCTGCGAGTAGATGCCCCGCAGGCCGAGCAGTTGGATTTCGGAGGTGGAGGTGACGGCGTCCTGCCGCATCACGTCCACGCTGCCGTTGGTCTCGAAGCTCTCGGAGAGGTTGCAGCAGGCGGCTTTTTTCAGCTCGCAGGAAGTGATTTGCTCCATGTTGAGCGTGCTGAGCGTGGAGGTGTATGTGTCGCCCCGGTGCTCGGTGACGGTGACGGTCTCCAGCTCGGTGATTCCCTCGATTTTGATGTGGGCCGTATCTTCGTGCGGGTACATCTCCACGGTGACGGGGTTGTAGCCCACGAACTGGATGAGGAGATTGGCGGTGTCCGGCTGTTTTTCCAGCCAAAAATCGCCCCGCTCATCGGTCACGGTGCCGATGCTGGTGCCTTCCCAGATGACGGTGGCACCGATGAGCGTCTCCCCTTTTTCGTTGAAAACATTGCCGTAAAGTTGACGTCCACTTTGACCTTCGGTAATAGTTAAAATGCTGAATATCAAACAGATGGATATTGTTAGTGCTTTCATTTTAGCTGAATTGTTGCGGCCCGCCATGATGGGATGGGACGCAGATTTGACTGATTAAACTGATTTACGCAGATTATCAGCGAGCACTAACACAGGTAGGACTGAATCCAGGGCAAAAGCTCCTTGCCAGCGGGCGGGGGCGGCAGGTCTTGCTGCCAGCGGAGCAGGTTTTTTTCCAGCGCAACGACTCCGCCTTGCGGCAAAAACGGCAGTTGCGGAGCAACAAAATCAAGGGGCTTGAGGTCAAAAAACGTGGGCAGCAGGTACTTCACGTCCAGCTTCACGTACTCCGAATTGCAGTCGGCGCAATTATGGCCTTTTTCTTCGGAAGGCTTGCCACAGGTCGTGCCCTTGCAGCAGCTTTTGGCGGTGGGCTGCTTCTCCGCCAGTTCGCACGGGTCTTCGGGCCGTAGGATGGACGTGACCACCTCGCCCTTGCAGTAGCAGTACAGGTGGTGCACGCTGAGACCCGTGGTGGCCACAAAGACCATCGCAGCCAGTAGGTAAACGGTGATATGTCGGAGTTGCTGGTTCACTGTTTTTAAAAATCCCTGCAAAAATAGGGGCAAAAAACGTGCTTTGCACGATTGTCCATGAAATTCAACGACTTGTAGAATAATAAGTTGGCCAATTGGCCAAAAAATGACGAAAAACTTAACTTGAGCGGCCAAATTTGAACTTATGAAAAAAAAGACCACCGCTGGGATTTTCGCCCTGCTATTTGGCCCTGTTGGGCTTCACCGCTTTTATTTGGGCGATAGGAAATTGGGCAAGCTATATGCCATTACCACGGCGTTTTTGTTCTTTGCTTCCTTCAAAATGAACGGGCCAATCGTGTTCGTCATGGGCATCGTCTCCTTCATTGACGCCATGCTGCTTTTCTCTATGGACCGGGAAGAGTTCAACGATAAATATAACCAACGCTTCCTGAACCGCCCGCAGGTGGCCGAGCCCGTTGCGAAGCTTCAAAAGCCCCGCCAACTGCCCGTGGCTGCCCTGCAACCCAACCCGCACAAGGCCGCTGGCATCGAAAAATTCAAGGATTACGACTACGACGGCGCACTGGAAGACTTCAAAAAGTCGCTCGCTGTCAAGTACGACGACCCCGCCGTGCACTTCAACCTCGCCTGCTGCTACTCGCTCAACGAGCGCCCCGACCCCGCTTTTTTCCACCTGACCAAGGCCGTGCATTTCGGCTTCGTGGACTTCGACAAAATCGAGAAGCACGATGCGTTGGCCCACCTGCGCACCCAACCAGAGTTCAAGGATTTTGTGAAAAAAGGCTACCAACTGCACAGTGCCGCCCCGCCAGCTGAGGAGGCCATGCAGTCTGATTTGCTGGCGCAAACGCCCACCGCCAAGCAACAGCCCTCCCTGCTCGACCAAATCAAGCGCCTGAGCGAGATGCGGGAGCAAGGGCTTTTAACCGAAGAAGAATTTAATGGAATGAGGACGGAGGTGCTGAGGGGCTGAAGCTGTTGAATTGGGGAATTGGTTAAATTAGGGAATTGGGTAGAGCCCTACCTAATTCAACTAATTCAACCAATTCCCCAATTTTTACGCCCTCGTCAGAGCCACCCTTTTCGCTACCATGACCGTGGCATGGAGCGCCACGCCGAGCAGTGCCCAGAAGATGACGCTGGCACGGCGCACGACGCTGAACGAGATGATGAGCGCAGCTGGGTAGCCGAGGATGGTCAGTGCGGAGGCGATGCCCAATTCGTTGACGCCGAGGCCCGCTGGCATGAAGAAAACAGAGGCGCTGACCGCAATGGCGCCAGCAATGGTGATGATGTCGGCCATGCTGGGGTCGAAGCCGAGGATGGCGAAGATGGCGTACATTTCCACCAAACTGAAGATGCGGCTGACGAATTTCCAGCCCGTGGCAGCGAAGAAACGGCCCGTTGGGATAGGCTCGCTGCGGTATTCCTCCAGCATTTTGAATTTTTTCAGGACAAAGCCCACGGCCTTAGATGGGGCTTGCGACAGCGATAGCCACATGATGCCCAGGCTGGCCGCATAATGCACCGCTGCCAAGATGGCCACCGTGGTGAAAACGGCGCTCGTCATGTCCACGAAAACAAGCGTGAACGTGAGGCAAACGGCTGCGAACAACATGCCCGTGATGGCCCGGATGAGCCGCTCCACGACCACCGCCCGGCTCGCCGTGTGCAGGTCGAGCCAATTGGTCATGTGCTGGATGCGGTAAGGCTCGCCGCCCACCGATGCCAGTGGCAGGATGGTATTGTAAGCCTCGCCCGTGATATTGTTGTAGAGCAGGTCAATGAACGGCACTTTGTTGCGCACGAGGGTGCTGGTGCAGAGCGTGTTGGTCACAATCCAGAGGATGGCCACGGCGAACACGAGGAACACCTTGCCGCCAATCAGCGCCAGCGACTCGCCCACGAGGTCAATCGGCACGTAGAAAAGCAGGGCGGCGATGATGGCCACGCCCAGTGCGTAGGGGATGGCTTTTTTTACTTTTTTTGAAAAATCGTTGCCCGGCTTCACGGCCTTGGCAGTGGTGGCCGCAGGCAATAGGGCGGCTGCTTCGGGCGTCGGGAACATCTGCTTGAGGCGGCGCTCGGCTTCGTCCCGCATATTGGGGTCGTCCACGTCCTGCCACTGTGCCCGGTCGAGCACCACGGCCCGCACGCCGTCGCCATCAATGAAGTGCTGGATGATGCCGCTGACCGAGTGCGCTCCCTCGGCGGCCTTTTCGGCGATGGTGCTGCCGTAGCCCTTGGGGAAATAGAAAAGCCCCGTGTCCACGAGGTCAAACTCCTTGATTTCCTTGCCGATATTGTGGATGAAGCCGTCACGGCTGGCCACTTTGGTGGCGTCGTCCATGTCGAAGACGTTGTCGAGGTCGGCGTCGCAGGCGAGGGCCGGCAGCTCCGGGGCTTGCCTTGTTTTTTGGATAAAATCCTGCACCGTGCTGGGCGCAAAGATGTGGTCGGACATGGTGAGCAGGAACGCATCGCTGAAGCCCGCTGCGCCTGCGGCAAAGCTGACGCCGTTGCCAAGTTCGTAGTCGTCGCACACGACGTACTCGATGTCAATGCCCTTGAGGCGCTCCAGGCCCTTCATTTCGGGCACCACTTGGTCTTTGTAGGCGCCCACCGTGATGCGGAAGTGCTCGACGCCATTGGCGTGGAGCGTGAGGATGGCCCTTTCGAGGAGGCGCAGGCCGCCGAGGTTCATCAGCACCTTGGGCTTCAACACGCCTTGGTCACGGAAGCGGGAGCTTTTGCCGGCAGCTAGGATGACGGCGTTCTTGACGGGGGCGTGGCCCATTGCCTTTTTCATTTCGGTGAAATTGGCCTCGGGATGAAGGGAAATTGAACTCATTTAACGATGCTTGGTGCGGTCAGGCAGTGATTGTTTTTGTTTCCCCAACCGAAGCCGGGGCAGTGTGCGAAAAAAATCGTCAACAAAACGAAAAGGTATCAATAGCCGGGTGTCCGTATTTTATATTTTTTCAATGTCGCAGTAGAACTGCCTTCGCATGATTTTTATTTTGCAAAAAATCAATCCCATTAAAGTTCACGAAACGGGAATTGGTTCACGAAGACGGTGAAAAAACCTGTTTTTTTCAAAAAAGATGTTTTTCCGTCGGCAGTTCCCCTACTAACCAAGTTCTGGGTGGGAACGCTGCGTGG
>JALOMF010000522.1 GCA_025455635.1 Saprospiraceae bacterium
TTTTTATTAATTTCATTCAGTTTATCAAGAAATGCAACACCGTATTTATTCTAAACTGTGCATAATTCGCATTGTCATCTCTTTCTCAAAAATCTTACCCACAAAGTGTTAAGCTCTAAATTGTCGAGTCTAACATCTGACACTGCTACTGCAAACATACAATAAACCACCTATCAAAACAACCAGAAGCCTTTTTACGATGCCACTAGCGAATCCCCCTCACACCCCCACATCCCCCTGGCTATACTGCTTCAACAACTGCCGGTACTTTGTGAAAATCTTCTTCTTGGAAACAAAGCCGATGAACGCCCCTTTCTCGCTCAGCACGGGCAATTTCCACACATAAGTCTCATCGAATTTCCGCATCACGTCGGCCATTTTCTCCCCCAAAACCAAGGTATGCGGTGGACGGATGGCCACATCGGCGGCGGTTTGGTTGGCCGTTTTTTCCTCGTCGAAAAGCAGGTCTTTCAAGTCTTCCAGTAGTACGATGCCAGCGAATTTCTTCTGCTCGTCCAGCACCGGGAAGATGTTCTGTTTGCTCCGCAAAAAACGCTGCACCAGCTCCTTCACGGGGAGGCTGCTGGGCACGGTTTCCACATCGGTCTCGATGAGTTCGGTCAGTTCCATGCTGTTGAGCAGAAAGCTGTCCCGGTCGGCTTGGAAATAGGTGCCGTCCTCCTGCAAGGGCCGGGTGTACACGGAGGTAGCGTCGAAGTGACGGGTGATGAAGTACGACATGGCCGACACAATCATCAGCGGCACGAAGAGCGAGTAGCCGCCCGTGATTTCGGCGATGAGGAAGATGGCCGTGAGCGGGGCATGCACCACCCCTGCTATGACGCCCGCCATGCCCACCGCCACGAAGTTCGATTCTACGACCTTGAGCAATCCGGAGAGCGTGACCAGCCGGGCGAAAATAAAGCCAGTGACCGCCCCCGTGAACAGCGAGCCAGCGAAAATGCCGCCGTTGCCACCAGAGCCGATGGTGAGCGAGGTGGCGATGACTTTCAGGAAAACCAGGCAGCCGAGGAACAGCAGCAGCATCCATTCCGACTGCAATTCATGGAAAATGGAGCGTTGGAGCAGCAGGCTTTCGTTGCCGGACATCAGCTTTTCGATGACTGTGTAGCCCTCGCCGTACAGCGGCGGGAACACCACGATGAGCAGCCCCAGCAACGAGCCGCCCAACACGGCCTTGCGCATCCGAAGCTGGAATTTGCCCAGTTTTTTCTCCAAAAAATGCGTGGTGCGGGTCATATAGACCGACAATAGGCCGCAGATGATGCCAAGAATGATGTAGAGCGGGATGCTTTTGAGCCGCCAACCTTCTTCTGAGAGCATGAAGAGGCGGTCTTGGTAAAACAATTGCGCCAGCACCGAGGCTGAGGCCGCCGAGATGAGCAGCGGCACGAAAACGGGGATGGTGATTTCGGTGAGCAGCACCTCGGCTGCGAAGATGACCCCAGCCACGGGTGCGTTGAAGATGGCCGCAATGCCCGCCGAAGCCCCACAGGCCAGCAGCACGGTGCGTTCCTTGGAGTTCAGTTGGAGCTGTGTGGCGATATTGGAGCCGATGGCGCTGCCCGTGAGCACGATGGGCGCTTCGAGGCCCGCACTGCCGCCCATGCCCACGGTGAGGGCGCTGGTGACGAGGTGGCCGTAGGTGTCCCGGCGGTCGAGCTCGCCCTTGCGCCGGGTGATGGCGTACAGGATTTTGGTGACGCCTTTTTTGAGCTTGCCACCAAGGAAACGCTGCTCGTACATCACGCTCAAAATAATGCCGATGATGGGCGTGATGAACAACCAAAAATAGTTGGTCTGCCCCGTGGCGAGTCCCTGCTGCACCTGCTCCTCCACCCAGTGCACCATCGTTTTCATCAACACTGCCGCCAAGCCCGCCACGATGCCAATCAGTACGCAGGCCAGCAGCAGGTAGTTCTTCCGGCTGAGGCGCTTGAGCAAAAATTGGTTGATATGTTGAAGGCGTTGAAGCATAAAATAGGTATGAGGGATGAGGGACTAAGTAGGAGGGGGTCTATTTCATCCCTCATACCTAGTTCCTCATCCCTAAACTGCTACTTCCGCTTTGATATGCGGGTGTGGGTCGTAATCCAAGAGCTGGAAATCTTCGTATTTGAAAGCGAAAATATCCTTGACTTCGGGGTTGATTTCGAGGCGGGGCAAGGGGCGAGGCGCACGGGTAAGCTGGAGCTTGGCCTGTTCGATATGGTTCAGGTAGAGGTGTACGTCGCCGAAGGTATGGACGAACTCGCCCGGCTCCAGGCCGCAGACTTGGGCCATCATTTGCGTGAGCATGGCGTAGGAAGCGATATTGAAAGGTACGCCGAGGAACACGTCGGCGCTGCGCTGGTAAAGTTGGCAAGAGAGGCGACCATTTGCCACATAAAACTGGAACAAGGCATGGCAGGGGCTGAGGTGCATTTCAGGGAGGTCGGCCACGTTCCAGGCGTTCACGATGATGCGGCGGCTGTCGGGGTTTTCCTTGATTTGGCGCACGGCCTCGGCGATTTGGTTGACGGTTGAGCCATCTTTTTTCTCCCAAGACACCCACTGTTTGCCATAAATGGGGCCTAGGTCGCCGTTTTCGTCGGCCCATTCGTTCCAGATACGGACGCCGTTGTCTTGCAAATATTTTACATTTGTGTCGCCCTGCAAAAACCACAACAGCTCGTAGATGATGGATTTTGTGTGCAGTTTTTTTGTGGTCAAAAGCGGGAACCCGTCTCTTAGGTCGAAACGCATCTGGTAGCCAAAAACGCTGATGGTGCCTGTGCCGGTGCGGTCGCTTTTTTCGGCTCCATTTTGGAGGATATGTTGTAGCAAATCGTGGTACTGCCGCATTTCTTTTTTTGGTTTGAAGCGTTTTGGGAATTTGATTGGTTATGTGATTAAGGGTGGAAACTCGCCGGCCCCATCTGACAAATCAAAGCCCAAGAACAAAAAATCAAGCCCAAAATTAGGAAACCTATCAGAACTAGCCTCAACATTGCGCAAGCCAATGCGTTTATGACCATGCAACCTTGATTTATGAAGAAAAAAATTACCCTTCTTGTTTCTTTCATGCTCTGTTTGGGCATGTTCTCCACGTCCCTCCTTGCCCAAGACTGGGTGCTGAAAAAGGACAAATCGGGCATCAAGGTCTATGTGAAGGAACAGGTCGGTTCCAATATCAAAGAGCTGAAGTTCACCACCACCATCGAGGCAAGCATGAGCACCATTGCTGCGGTGCTGACCCATATCGAGGGCTTCGATGACTGGAGCTACGGCGTGAACAGTTCAAGGGTGATAAAGCGGGTGTCCGATTCCGAGATTTACTACCATTGCAATGTTGATTTCCCGTGGCCCTTCGACGACCGTGACCTCATACTCCATTCCACGGTTTGGCAGGACAAAAAAACGATGGCCTTGCACTCCAAGTCCACCTCCAGTCCTACCATGGAAAAGGAA
>JALOMF010000523.1 GCA_025455635.1 Saprospiraceae bacterium
TGCGGAGTTGAAAGCTTGCAAACGACATTACGACAAACTGAACCCGACCATTTTCATCGGGATTTTGGATTTTACGTTAACGAAGAACCCGAAGTACATCAGCCGACATCGGATTTTGGATGTCGAGACTGGCGAGCGGATTATGGCAGACATGGAGTTCAATTTTATCGAACTACCGAAATTCAAAGTAGAAAGAAAGAACTTGAAAACCCTCGTTGATAAGTGGGTGTTTTTCATCAAAGAGGCTGAAAATCTTGAAGTCATTCCAGATGAGATTGACGACCTCGGATTGAGAACTGCGTTTGAGCAAGCAAATATTCAAGCGTGGTCGCCAGAAGAATTAGCGGCTTACGATTACGCTGGGTTGAGAGAAACAGAAGATAGGTTGAGGCTTGAAAAAGCGAGAAATGATGCAACAAGAGATGCGAGAAGAGATAGAGAAATAGAAATTGCAAGCGTTATGAAAAATAGTGGCGTAGATAAAAATATAATTTCACAAGCAACTGGGTTGACAGCCGATGAAATTGAAAAAATATAAAATGCCACGCACAACGCACTCCCGACCATGCCGCCCCCACTGGCGCAAACCAAGCTTCGGAAAACGTAATTTTGCTGATAAATGTAGTCAACGACCAGTATGCCGGAATTCCAAAGAAATATTGTAGAACTGGAAATAAAAGCCGCTAAGTGGTTGTCGGGAGAGCTATGGGACAAATACGCCATCGCTACTGAACTGCCTTTGCTGCTCAGTACGCAGGAGGATTTCTTGAAGATTCTGACATTGTGCAAGTCAAGCCCATTCCAAATTTTTGACCTAATCGCCGCCGCAAAATTCCCAGCAAATCTGTTCCTGAAGCACTTGGTGGTGCTTTCGGATTTTGGCGGTGAGCCAATCCAGCGGCTTGGCCTTGCGTTTCAGGACATCTTTCCCGTTTCGCCGGAAGGCAAACATTTTTTCGAGTTTATTTGGAACAGGAAGAAATACAGTTACGAATTCCAAAAACTGCCAATCAAGGGGCTGAACAGCCAGCGGCTAGGACTTCATGGAGAGGGATTAATTGAGGAAAAAGAACTGGACGACCTACTCCGTGATATGATTGTACTGCTGTTGTTTGCCTCGACCTCAAAACAGGCTGACCAAATAGGGCTGTACAAATGCGAAATAGGAGCTTTGCTTGGATACGATAGACAGCTGACCACCTTCGTCAAGCAACGCTATATTATGGTTGTCCCGTTGGCATAGTATCTTCCCCTCGCAAACGCTGATTCATGTCCCCTACACTTGAATCCCGAATTAGCGTGTCTCTGCAGCAGGCGCACCCAAATGTCATTATCCCCGCTGGCGCACCCCCTGTCTCTTCAATTGAAAAACGGCACTGCTCGTCACGTCCCGATAGCTATCGGGATTGCTCGTTGGCTGGCTCGGGTTGAGGCCTCCGGCCTCACTTGTCCCCACTGTTGGCTACCAAACTTCCTCCCACCTCCCCATTTTTAAAAAATCAAACAATACAACCACCAACATCTTGTTAACCCCTAAAATCTTGGCATAAATTTGGTGGAATTACAATTTTACAAATTTTTTTCACGCCGCTCGTGTTCGCAAATGACCACGTTTTCTAGTTAGGTGCCGACCCAACGGCGAGGAACTACAAATCCCTCCAAGCAATGAGCAAGATTAGAAAAACACTGGATGCCAAAATCAAGATGTTCAAAGCGATTGTGACGCTTTACCTCACCAACAAGGACCGTTTTGATGTGATTTCCGCCTTTGCCGCTGCCATGACCATTTTCACGGAAAACAACGCTGCCATTGATACCCTAGTGCCACAGGCCAGCGAGAATACCAAGCCCACTACCGCACAGCGGGATGCCCTTCGCACACCGCTCTACTTATCGGCTGCCGTCGTAGCGAAAGCCGTATTTGCTTATGCTGATAGTATCGGTGATTTGGTGCTGAAGGGTTCCATGAACTGGACGGTGGCCAAGCTGGAAGCCCTGCCCCTCGACCAGTTGGGAGCGAACTGTGAATCCATCCACAAGAAAGGTGTGGCACTGCTGAAAGATGCTGGCCCTTTCGGGCTTGACCAAGCCAAATTGGACAAACTGAAAGCCGACAATGACGCCTGGGTGGCCTTGGAGTCTGCCACCCGCAACAAGCAGGTGGACATCAGCGGGTACAAGGAGCAATTGGCCAATAAAGTCGCCGACAATATGAAGCTATTGACTGGCCGCTTGGACGGCATGGTCTTTACCCTGTCGGAGTCCGACCCGGAGCTGGTGAGCCTCTGGGACCAAACCCGCACTATGGTGCCGCTGCCTACAACGGAGACCCAAGCTAAGGTATTGGTAAAGCAGAAGATGACCGACCTGTTCGTGTTCGAGGCGGAGGTGCAGTTGGTGAACGGCGTGGTGAACACGGCCATCACCAATATAGACGGCGAGGCGGAGTTCAAGCCCATCAAGCAGGGCCTTTACCTGTTCAAAGTGGTGGCACCGGGCTTTAAGCCGTACCAAGTACAACAGCTGCGGCTCATGAAGGGCAAAATCAACCGGCTGGAAGTGGAGCTGGAGGCGGAAGGGTGATTAGGTTGATTTTCGATAATATGGAAACGGGGTGGTGCTGTAGGAATCAGCACCGCCCCGTTGTCGTTTTATGCACTGCTTTCCATCCACCTAATCTGCTTTGCAAGCCACCGCCGACCACCCGACCGCCCTTTCGAGCGGCATCGCTGCGGTTTGGGTGAATGGGCAATTGGTGTTTGAAAACGGGAAGGCGACGGGGGTACGGGCGGGGGTGGTGTTAAGGCAATAGGAGGGGTTTTATGCCTTCCATTTTCCAACGTTTTTGTGCCCGAAAGGTGTAAGGTTATTTCAGGAATGGACAGTACACCAAAAACAAAATGCCCATGCCAATTGCAAGGTGCAGAATCTAATAAGATGTCAAGATTTCCGGAAGTGCGATTTTTAGCAAGTTAGTTGCTAACTTTGGCCAGCTGACAGCCGATTTTATGATAAAAATCCTCATCACCGACGACCACCAATTGGTCATAGACGGTATCCAACTCATCCTCGGCGAGGCCGACGACCTCCAGTGCGTGGGCACGGCCAACAGCGGCGAGCGGGCGCTCGAACTCCTCGCCACCACTCCTACCGACGTGCTGCTGCTCGACGTCAACATGCCAGGCATGGACGGGCTAGAAACCTGCCGCCGGGTGCGGGCAGCTTTTCCTTCGGTAAAAATCCTGATGCTCTCCATGCTGCGGGAAGGCAGCCTCGTAAAGCTGCTGCTCAATGAGGGTGCTTCCGGCTACTTGCTCAAGAACGCCGGGAAGGACGAGGTGCTAGAAGCCCTCCGAAAAGTACACCGGGGCGAGCGGGCGCTTGGCGCTGAGGTTTTGGACATCTTCCTACAACCAGAATCGGAGAAAAAGCGACTGATGACCAGCCCCTTCCCCGCCCTT
>JALOMF010000524.1 GCA_025455635.1 Saprospiraceae bacterium
CGTCCGTTTTGGAGGAACTGAGCCATTGGCGGGACGAAATGCACCGCCACGGCCTGATTGGCGTCTATGAAAACGGCATCGGCTTTGGTAATATCAGCCAGCGTTTCGAGGGCGACCAATTCATTGTCACGGGCACTGCCACTGGCCACCTGGCCCACTTATCGCCGGGGCATTTCACGCTAGTCACCGATTTTTTGGTGGAAAAAAACACCGTGCATTGCCGAGGCCCCGTGCTAGCCTCCTCCGAGGCCATGAGCCATGCCGTCATTTACCGGGAATGCCCAACGGTGCAGGGCGTCATCCATGTGCACCATGCCCGGCTTTGGGAGCGGCTGCTCGACCGGGTGCCCACCACCGCCGATGGAGCCACCTACGGCTCGCCCGAAATGGCGCTTTCCATCATCGAGCTATTGAGAAACAGCGATTTGCGGCAGCAAAAAATCTTTGTGATGCGGAGCCACCCAGAAGGGATTTTCAGTTTTGGAGCGTCCTTGGAGCAGGCTGCTGGGCTGGTTTTGGAGCGGCTGCTGGAGCTGGCGTAATGGTGGTGTATTCGACTTGCATCCCTTGGTGTTGAAAAGTATTTTTAAAAAAAATAATACTTGTTCTTGTCCATCTCGCTCAAATGAAACTACATTTGCACATCTGATTTTCTAGCGTAATATGGCAACAGCGGCAAGTATTTCGTAGCCATTTCTGACAATACCCATCCTTATATTTCCCGAACATTTGAGTGCAGTTTCCCAAAACTGAAAACGAGAAATAAAACCCATTTATGCTGCCTATGGTGGCCCTAGAGATATTTCCCTGAAGTGCTGTAGCCTCACACACGGGCTGCAGTGCTGAAAGGGCCGTGCAAATTTTTTTATTCTTTGAAAGGCCCGATTGGGCACCCACACACTATTTTCCCATGTCCCTCACACTATTGGCGACACTTCGGCATGTGCTACCCGCACATGCCGTTTCTTTTTACGGGAATTGGTAAACTGGTTGAAATTGGTGGGGAATGGGTGTTGCAAAAAGTCAGTTCACTCCTCTTCGTCTTCGTAAAAAAAGCGCCTGTCCGGCTCGTTCATGCTCGCCCAAAGCACGTCTTTGAGTTCGTCGAGGCCCTGTTCCGCAACAGCAGAAATGAACACAGTGGGTAAGCCTTGCGGCACTGCTTCTTGCCGCAGCATCTCAATGATTTCCGGGTCTATCAGGTCGCACTTCGTGACGGCGAGCACCCGTGGCTTGTCCAGCAGCTCCGGGTTGAACTGCTTGATTTCGTTGAGCAAAATGCGGTATTCCTTGCGGATGTCTTCGGCGGTGCAGGGCACCATGAACAGCAGCGTCGAGTTGCGCTCGATATGCCGTAGGAAGCGGATGCCAAGCCCCTTGCCCCGGTGCGCCCCCTCGATGATGCCCGGTATGTCGGCGATGACGAAGGACTGGTGCCCCCGGTAGGCCACCATGCCCAGCTGCGGTACAAGGGTCGTGAACGGGTAGTCGGCAATTTTCGGCTTCGCCGCCGACAGCGCCGATACGAGCGTTGACTTGCCAGCGTTCGGGAAGCCCACGAGGCCCACGTCGGCCAGCACTTTCAGTTCCAGTATCTTCCACTCCTCCCGGCCCGGCTCGCCCGGTTGGGCATATTCGGGCGCTTGGTTGGTAGAGGTCTTGAAATGCTCGTTGCCGAGGCCGCCCCTGCCACCATAGGTCAGGATTATTTTCTGTTCGTGTTCCGTGATTTCGAAGTGGATTTCCCCCGTTTCGGCATCCTTGGCCACGGTGCCGAGCGGCACGTCGAGAATCACGTCTTCCCCGTAGCCGCCCGTGCTGGTGCTGCCACCACCCGGCTTGCCATCGCCAGCGATGACGTGCTTGCGGTACTTGAGGTGCAGCAAAGTCCAAGTGTTGCGGTTGCCCCGCAGGATGATATGGCCGCCACGCCCGCCGTCGCCACCATCAGGGCCGCCACGGGAGTTGAAGCGGTCACGGAGGAAGTGGGCACTGCCCGCACCGCCCTTGCCAGAGCGGCAGCAGATTTTGACGTAGTCAACAAAGTTTTGTTCAGCCATTGAAAGGGAATTGGTTGAAATGGTGAATTGGGGGAATTGGTTGGTGAATTGGTTGAATTAGTTGAATTGAGTAGTCGCCCACCAATTCAACCAATTCAACCAATTTCCCAATTCAACCAAGTGCGTCTATCGCTTCGCAAAGCTGCCCGAAAATTGCTTCGACACTGCCTATGCCATTGATTTTCAGGGACTTGCCTGCTTTTGCGTAGTGGTCGAATACGGGCGTTGTTTTGCTTTTGTATTCGTCAATGCGCTTGCGGATGGTCGCCTCGTCGCTGTCGTCGGAGCGGCCGGATGACTGGCCACGCAGCAGGATGCGCTTGGTGATTTCGTCGTCCGGCACGTCGAGGGCGATGAGGCCGCTGATGCCCGTGCCCATTTCGGCGAGCATCTCGTCCAGTGCCTCGGCCTGTGCCACAGTGCGGGGGAAGCCATCGTAGATGATGCCGCCCACACCGGGGTTGTCCTCCACCCGTTTGCGGAGCATGGCGATGGTCACGCTGTCCGGCACGAGTTGGCCTTGGTCCATGTAGCTTTTGGCGAGCTGGCCGAGTTCGGTGCTATTGCTGATTTCGTAGCGGAACATGTCGCCCGTGCTGATGTGCAGGAGCTGGTATTTTTCCACCAAATGAGCCGCCTGTGTGCCCTTGCCAGAGCCTGGAGGGCCGAAAAGTATGAGGTTTAGCATGATGTTGTGGTTCGTGATTGGTGATTCGTGATTCGTGACTGGAACGCCAGTTGTCCAATCCTGATTTTGAATTCGAGGTGCGAAGGTAAGAATTTGGTGACTGGTATAAGGTGATTAATGACGGGCACGGAGTGCCGAATCACTAATCACCAGTCACGAAGGCACTAAAACCGCACGTTGAGCAGCCCCGAAAGCTCTTTCACCTCCCGGATGGTCTCCTGCGCCCGCTTGCGGATATTGGCGGAAGCATCCTTGATTTGTTCTTTCACCAGCTTCTTGTTGGCGTTCAGCTCGGCCTTTTTTTCCCTGAAAATGGCGCTCTTTTCAGCCAGTGCCTCGGCTACGACCTCCTTCAGCGGGGCGTATTTGAGGCTGCCAGCCTTGTAGTCGGCCATGAGGGAGTCGTAGGCTTCCATGTTGCCGCAGGCTTTCAGCAGTTCGAATAGGTTGGCCACGCCAGCGCTCATCTCGCCCGCAGGGGTATCGCCCGTGTCGGTCACGGCGCTTTTGATTTGCTTGCGCAAAACGGCATCCTCTGCGAACACGTTGATGTAGTGCTTTTCCCCGGCGCTCTTGCTCATCTTCTTCGAGGGGTCGGCGGTGGATTTTACGCTGGGCGTCTCGGTGTAGAGCGACTCCGGCAGCACGAAGTACTCTTTGCCCACTTGGTTGTTGAAGCGCTGTGCAATATTGCGGCTAAGTTCGAGGTGCTG
>JALOMF010000051.1 GCA_025455635.1 Saprospiraceae bacterium
ATTTTCCACCTCCTCCGTGCCCACCGTCACCACGGTTTTCACCACCGTACCGTTCACGCCCACGGCGTAGCCCGTCGTTCCAGCGAAGTCAATGCTGAACAGGCCCGCCCCGGCGTTGGGAGCATCATTGCCCCAGAAGCCGCCGCCGTTCACGGTTTTTTGCAGGGAGGTAACGGTCAGCGTGCCGCCCACGAGGAAGCCGAACGTCTGGTCGAAAAAGTAGAGGTCGAGGATATTGCTTGTGTTGGCGGTGGAGAGTTCCGTCCAATCGGTGCCACCGTTCACGGTCTTGCGCATTTCACCCGCCACGCCCGCCACGTAGCCCACGTTTTGCGAAGCAAAAAACACGGCTTGAATCAAAAAAGGCGCTGGCAAGCTCACGTCCGACCAAGTGGTGCCGCCGTTAGTGGTGCGCAGCAGCCGGCCCGTGCCGCCCACGCCGCCCGCTGCATAGCCCTCGTTTTCACTGATAAAATGGATGGAAAACAGGTCGGAATCGTTGTCGCTGAACTGTGAGGTCCAGGATTGACCACCGTTGGTGGTCTTCAAAATGCGGGTATTGCCGCCGCAGAGGAAGCCCACGTTTTCGTTCACAAAAAACACGTCGGTAAAGATGGAGGCGATGTTGTTGGCCACCTGCGTCCACGACTGCCCGCCATCGGTCGAGCGGAGGATGAGACCCTTGCTACCGTCTTGGCCCAGCCCCACGGCCACGGCCACTTGGTCGCTGGCCCAGCGCACTTCTTCGAGGCTGATGGCGTCGTTTCCGGTGAAGACCGCCGTCCAGTTGTCGCCGCCGTTGGTGGTGCGCCAGATTTGGTTGTGGCCGCAGACAAGGCCCGTGCTCTCGTCCTTGAAGTCCACGGAAGTAAGCGGCTCGGTGGTGAAACTGGGCAGCTCAATCCATTGGGCTTGGAGCGTTGTTGCCAATAAAAAACAAACGATTGCGTAACAGGTTTTATTCATCTAAATTGTTGATTTTCAATTTGTTAATGCGATTTTAATTGATTTTTTAAGAGCATCATGTCCACCCCGTTGCTGCGCCAAGTTTGCAGCAGTTTTCCCGGCGTCGGGGCAGGGGAGTGGACGAAGGAGCCGAGCAGCAGGTCGGTGTCCCCATCGCCGTCGCAATCGCCCGCTTCCATCACGAGCCAGCGCCCGTCCACCGTTTGGGGGAAGCTTTGCGGAGCAAACTCGAAGCCCGCTGCGTTGCGGTTTTCGAGGTAAACAAAGCTGGCTTCGGGCTGCTTCGCAAAATCGGGGAAGTAGGCGGCGACCGCAAAATCCATGTCGCCGTCTTGGTCGAAGTCCTCGGCGACCAGCCTCGTGGCCCCATAAATCGGCCTGAAATAGCTTTCGGTAAAATGGTTTCGGCCATCATTGGTAAAAATCCGCAGCCCGTGGTAGGGCTTGCTCACGAACGAATAATCGGCATTGTCGCCCTGCACCGTCACGATGTCCATGTCGCCATCTCCCTCATAATCAACGAGTTCCATCCAACTGGAGCCGTACACGGGGCTGAACCGCAGCACCCGCTCCGCCACGAATTGCAGGTTTTCTTTTTGGTAAAAAACCGTGACGCCCTCGTCGCCCTGTGCAAACAGCGTCACCAAATCGAGCCTGCCGTCGCCGTCCATGTCGTGCGCCACCGTGCGGATGGCACCGGGCTGGGCCAGCAGCGTCCGCCGCTCGAATTTGCCGCTACCCGTTTCCTGTAGCAGCGTCAGCCGTCCCGTGTGGTTGCCGTATTCGCTCACCACGACCTCCGTCTGGCCGTCGCAGTCGAGGTCCTCGACCAGCGAGTGGACGGGGCGGTGCAGCGCCCTGTTTACCAGCACTGGCCGCCCGTTTTCGAGCACCGTGAGCTTGCCGCTAACCTGCTGTGTCGGCGGCATTTCGCCGATTTCCGTCAGGTACCGCCTTCCGTTCCGCTCCGCAAACGCCACGAGGGTGCTTCCTTCCTTGCCCAGTTGTTGCGCAGCCATGCCCGGCTGCCATGCCACCAGTTCGCCCGAAACATTTCCTACTAGGAACTGCCGCTGTGCCTTCTGGTAGGCGAGCAGCGTGATGAACGAACCTGCATTTTCATCCAGCTTCACAGCTTGTGATTTGAAAAGCGTTAGCGGGTCGAGCTTCAGTGGCATATCGTTTTGGAGCGAGTCAGGTGCCAGCGAGCGGATATAATCTTTGATTTTCACCCAGTTTTCCATTGAAAGCCGGGGCTGTTGGGGGTAAACATTCGATTGCGTAATGGCTGCTTTTTCATTTTTTGACAAACCTTTCAAAGGATTGTAGCCGTTCTCGACGATGCCCATTCGGGCGGCCATTTCGGGCAGCACCTTGTCCTGCCAGATTGCCTTCGGCAAGGCGGCGGGGTCGGGGGGCAAGTGGCAGCTACCGCAGTGTGCCTCAAAAAGCATTTCGGGCTGTTGCTCGCTTTTTGAGCAACTTGAAAGCAGCAGGCCGAAAATGAAAATGGTCAGGTAATGTCTCATGTGTTAAATTGTATGGTTCCGGTGCAATCTATGCGGTACAATCCAAACTGTTGGATTTGAAACCATATCCCTGAACACGTGCCTTCCCTCCGGATGCTTCTAAATGTTCAAACAGGCCTTTTTTCATTGGCTGTTGGGTGTTTTCCTATAAAATACTGCCTCCGCATCATTCCTCGCCACCAAAAGCATTTTCCCATTTTTCGTCGGAAACACTGCCGCATCCCGCACCTCACCATTGAGGTAAATGCCTGATTCCGAGTTTCTTATGAAAGAAAAACTGTTTTTGCCATCGCCTGCAAGCATTACGCCCCGGCTCGAATCGTGCCGCCCGACTTCCGGTTTCAGCCCGTAAAAATTGCCACCGAGCCAAATGTCCTGCCTTCCGTCGGCGTTGAAATCGTCCACAGCGATGCCGAAAACGGGCGAAACCTGCGCCTCCATCGGCAGTGCTTCCAGCCGAAAACCCGTGCCATCGTTCCAGAGGACGGAGGTTTGCAGCCAATTGGCTTTGTGCTCCACGGCACCTTTTCTTTCGCCTTCGGCAAACATGGTCTCGTAGGTCAACTTGGCGTAGTCCTCGAATTTGAGGGCCTTTTTTTTCAGCGAAGGCACCTGCGCCGTCATGTCGAGTTTGCCAGCGAAAGGGTAGGGGCGGTCATCGAGCGGCGGGTACCAGTTCAGCACGAACTCGGTCTTTTTGTTTTGGTCAAAATCCTTGACGTACATGGTCAGCGGGTGCTCATCGGTGGCCTTGAACTTGGTGTTGAGGCCCCAGTTGCCCAGCACGAAATCTAGGTCGCCGTCGCCGTCGAGGTCGGCAGGCTCGATGCAGGTCCACCAGCCGGAGAAGGGCTTTGGGGTCTGTTTTTTGGAGAAAACCATGCGCCCACGCTCGTTCTGGAAGTGCATGACCGGCAGCCAATCACCCAGCACGATGAGGTCTTGGTCGCCGTCCTTGTCGGTGTCGGCGAAGGCGGCATCCGTCACCATGCCGCAGTTGCCAAGTTCTTTTTCTGAAACATCCGTCCACTTTCCGCCCCCGTCATTGCGGAGCAAAAAGCTGCGGGGCATCAAGCCGTAATTGCCCGGCACGGCCCGCCCACCGATGAAGAGGTCGAGGTCTTTGTCGCCATCAATATCGCCAGCGACGATGCAGGAGAGCATGCCGCCCGCCGGGGGGGCCTTCGAGTGGTTTGCTTGAAGTTTTCCCTTGCCGTCGTTTTCATAAAACCGCAGCAAATAGTACTCGAACCCCCGCTGGAACTCGTTGCCGCCCGTGCCTAGTAGCAGGTCGTTGTCGCCGTCGCCGTCCACGTCGAGGATGGCGCCGCAGGTGGTTTCTTGGTCAATATCTGTCTTTGATTGCCAATCTGGTTGACGCTCCCAAGCGCCGTTTTTTTGGTAAAACAGCTTGTCGGGGTCGCCTGCTGCGCCCGTGAGCACGAAGTCTTCCAGCCCATCGCCGTTGAGGTCGCCCCGGATGATTTTCGGGCTGTCGGTGGAGAGCATCCGGGGCAGCAGCCGCTCGTGGTCGAAATCGTTGAAGCGGTTTTCGGTGTGGCGGGAGCTTTTGAGTCCTTCAGTCCGCAGTCTCCAGTCCGCAGTCTGTGCCGTGGTAGCAGTCCCCGACTGTGGACTGTCGGACTGAAGACTGTCAGACTGTTTCAGCACAAGCGTCTGGTTCGCAGGCAGGTTTTCCAGCACCTGCGTCCGCTTGTCGGGCCAAGTGATTTCGAGCTTGTCCACTTGTTGCGAAGCGCCCAAGCCGAAAAGCAGGCCGGGTTCCATGCTGCTCTGGAAGCCCCGCTGCGGGAAGTGCTGCAAGACCTGCTCCATGCCGCCTGCGATGATTTTCACTTTTGCGCCCACGCCGAGGGTGTTTTTGCCTTCGCCTATCAGTTTGATTTTCAGGTAGTTGTGATTGGGTTTGCTGCTGGCATCGTTGCGATAAATGAAGCAGGGCATGTTCACGTTGTTCACCACGAGGTCAAGGTCGCCGTCGTTGTCGAGGTCACCGTAGGCAGCGCCGTTGGAGAAGGAGGGGTCGGAGAGGCCGAGGGCGGCTGCTTGGTTGGAGAAGGAGGGGATTGCGGATTGCGGATTGCGGATTGCGGATTTTGGGGCACCGAGTTGGTTCAAAAAGGCGTAGTTGGGCAAAGGATTGGAGGGCAGGAACTCGGCAAAGTCCCGCCAGTCGAACTTGCCTTTTTCGGTCACGACTTTTTTCACCTCCTCCTTGTCGTTGATGAAATTGGTGAAATCGAGGAACATGATTTCCTTGTAGAGGGCATTGGCGACGAAGATGTCCTTCCAGCCGTCGTTGTCGAAATCAAAGGAGAGTGCGCCCCAGCTCCAGTCGGTGGCACTGACGCCGGAAAGGTGGGCGGTTTCGGTGAAATTGGCGTTGCCATCGTTCAGTTGGAGGCAGTTTTGGAGGATTTGGTAGTGGTAGTCTGCTCGGTATTTCAGGTCTTCGAGGTGGTAGGGGTCAAAGACGGTCATGGCCTTGAGGCGGTAGTTGTCGGCGGCGAGCATGTCGGTGGTGAAGATGTCGGGATGCCCGTCGTTGTTGAGGTCTGCGATGTCGGCGCCCATGCTGGCGACGGAGCAGAGGGGGATGCGGGAGGTGAGTTGTTCGGAAAATATTGCGGATTTCGGATTTCGGATTGCGGATTGTGGGGAAGCCCCGGAAGAACTGTTCAGGTATAGATAATCCCGTTCCCAGAAGTCGTTTGAAACATAAATATCGGGGAGCATATCGCCGTTGAGGTCGCTGACGGAGACGCCGAGGCCGAAGCCGATGGCGCTGGAATAGATGCCCGCTGCGTCGGTGATATCCGTGAATCGCCCGCCATCGTTGCGCATGAGCTTGTCGCCGCCGAGGGAGTCTTTTTGGAGGCGGGTGCTTTTGTAGGGGTCAATGCGTTCGGGGTTTTTATAGGAATTATTCAGGATGTAGCAATCGAGGTCGCCGTCGGTATCGTAGTCGAAGAAGGAGGCGTGGGTGGAGTAGCCCTGGTCTGCGAGGTTGTATTCTTTGGCTTGTTCCTTAAAGGTTGGGATAAGCACTTTCCCCGACTGCGGACTGTCGGACTGAAGACTGCCAGACTGGTTGATAAAAAGCTCGTTCTCCTTGTTGTCGCCAGCAATGTCGCCAGAATTGCAGACGTAGATGTCGAGCCAGCCGTCGCCGTTCACGTCGGCCATGCTGACGCCGGTGCTCCAAGATTTGGTGCCACCGACGCCCGCTTTTTCGGTGATGTCCTCGAACTGCCAGTTGCCCTTGTTGAGGTAGAGCTTGTTGGGCTGCATGTTGGCGGTGAAGTAGAGGTCGGCCAGCCCGTCGTTGTTCACGTCGCCGATGGCCACGCCGCCGCCGTTGTAGAAATTGCGGTAGGTGAGCACGTTGAAGTCGGGGCCGTCCTGCACTTCATTGACGAAGTTGATGCCTGTTTGCGAAGCGGAAAGTTTGTGAAACAGGGCATCGGAGCCTGAATTGGGAAGCTGCTTGCAGGAAGCCCAAACTGCAAGGACGGCCAAGGTGAATAGCATTTTTTTCAACAGTGTTTTCTCCATCTGTTTGTGCTTGAATTGTCATTGAAAGGGCTTTGCTGGGGCTGCTATTTGCCAAAACTAGGAAACAAAACAAGCGGCAGTTCGGGAACTGCCGCTTGCAAACATTTTACGCTTATCAAAATGAATTAAAATTCAAGATTAGTAGCCAGCATTCTGCTGGAGTTGTGGCGTACCATCTTTCTTGCTCAACTCAATCTGAACGGAGGGCAGTGGGTACAGTTCGTGCCTGTCTTCGTAGCCATTCGTTGCTTCCAAGTAGGTGCGTTTCGTTTTTTCAACGGGTAGGTATTGGTTGTTGATAACATCCTTCGCAATGCCCCAGCGGCGCAGGTCAAAGAGGCGGTGCCCTTCCATAGCCAGCTCGATTTTGCGCTCAAACCGCACTGCCTCACGTGCAGCGTTTTCGTCGGTCCAAGGGCTGTCGTAGGTGCCTACTTTATAGGTGGCCCAAGTGATGCTAGGGTCGGCGAGGTCGGTGGTGGCATTGCCGTCACCACCTTGCGCACAGGCACCAGCTCTTTCCCGGATCATGTTCACCAGCTCACGGGCACGCTCTAGGTTGCCCAGCTCTACTTCGCACTCGGCCAACATCAGCAGCACATCGGAGTAGCGGATGATGGGCATGTTGATTGGGCTAAGTTGCACGTTCGACCAGCCCACCGAGCTTTGCTCGCCGTTGGCATGGATGAATTTTTTTACGCTAAAAGGCCCGGCCCATGAGCGGGCACGAATCCAAGTCTCGTTGTGCGTGCCCCAGTCGAGGAACGGAACACCGTCACGGCCCACCGTCCAGTCGAGGCGTGGGTCAACGGCATCAGTGGCTTCCACGTCCGAATCGTTGAATGAATCAATCAAAGGCAAGCCGTTGGCGTCCACTTTGTGCGAGTTCACCAGGTTTTGTGAAGGCTGGTGGAAGCCGCAGCAGCCGAATGGGCTGCCGCCGTGCGGGTGGTTGAGGCGGTCGGCAAAGTTGCCGTTGGAGCCTTCGCTGTCCCCGTCGTTCACGGATGCTTGGATGGAGAAAATCATCTCTGGGCCATTTTCGCCTTCCGTAGTAAAAATGTCTTGTGCGCAGGGTGAAAGCTCGTATTTGCCACTGTTCACCACGGCGTCGAACTGCGCTTTCGCCTTGCTGTAATCTTTGTTGTAGAGCAACAACTTGCCGAGGTAGGATTGCGCAGCGCCTTTGGTCACACGGCCAACAGCGCCTTGTGTTTCCGGTAGGTTGTCAATGGCAAACTGGAAGTCTTCGACCATGCGTGGCACGATGTCCTCGGTGTTTGCTTTGCGGAAATCCTCGTCGGCCTCCGTGTAGTAAGGCACGTTTTTCCACATTTTCCAAGCATCGAAGTGGTAGTGCGCACGCAGGAAGCGGGCTTCACCAGCGATGCGGTTGGCATCGGCCAAATCAGTAACATTAGCAGCCAGTTTCAAGGTCGCATTCGCACGGGCAATGCCTTCGTACAGAGCCCTGAACTTGACGTTGAAATAGCCGTTGCCCGGTGCCCATTGGTAAAGCTCCACTTGCTGAATCTCGCCTTGGTCGCCAGGCTCGGAGCCTTTGTATGCCTCGTCTGAGGTGACGCTGCCCCATATCCAGTTGCTACCTGCACCGCCCCATGGTGGGCTGAACACGCCCCAGTCAGCGTTCCAGCCATCCAGCATGGAGTAAGCCGAAATCAAGGCAGCCTCAACGCCCGCTTGGTTGGCCAGGGTCAGGTCGTCGAGCGAACCCTGCGCTGGAGCATCCAAAAAATCTTCGGAGCAGGCAGCGAAGAACATACCGCCTACCAAAGTGGCCCCTATTAGCCAGTTTAGATACTTTTTCATGTTAGTTTATTTTGTTGATTTATGATTAGAAAATGCTGTCAGGCATTTTTTCACCTTACATGATTTGAAAAACAGCTGGTTAAAAACCAGCATTTACACCAACCATAAAGATTTTGTTGGTTGGGTAGTTGCCAAAGTCAAAGCCATTCCAAAGGTCAGCCTTGATGACGGCATTTGGGTCGTTCGGGTTCGAGCCTTGCACGCCGAAATTGGACAGTGCAGGGTCAAGGCCCTCGTACTTCGTGATAGTGAACAGGTTCTGTGCAGATGCATAGATGCGCAAGCTGCTGAACACCTTGCCGAGGCTGCCCGGCTTGAAGTTGTAGCCCAATGAGATGTTCTTGGCACGCAGGTAGGAAGCATCTTCCACGAAGAAGCTGCTGGGCTGGTAACTGTACGTATCGTTCACGTTGAGCATCGGCAGGTCGCCATCGGGGTTCTTCGTCGGGTGGAACGAGCGGGTGAGCACGTCCTTCCTGACATTGGAATTGAAGAAGCCGAAGGTGTCGAACAGTTTGTTGTAGCGGAAAATCTCGTTTCCAACAGAAGCGAACAAGAAGATGGTCAGGTCGAACTGTTTGTAGTTGAAGCCGAGGTTGAGGCCACCGTACCAGTCTGGGTGCGGGTTGCCAACTGCGCCTTTGTCGTTGTCGTTGATGACACCGTCGCCATCGAGGTCCTTGAAGCGGATGCGTCCTACCTCCTTGCCGTCCTGTGCTGCGTGGGCATCTACTTCTGCCTGTGAGCGGAAAATGCCATCAGCTGTATAGCCAAAGAAAGAGGAAACGGGCAGGCCCAAAGCGAAGTGGTTCAAAATGCCGATCCTTGAGTCGGAGCCTGAAGGGAACACCACCTCGGTGCTACCATCAATTTTGATTACTTCTGTTTTGTAGGTTGACCAAGTGAGGCCCACGCTGTAACTGAAGTCGCTGTTAACCTTGTTCTTGTAGTCCAAGCCAAGGTCAATGCCTTGGTTGTCCATCTGGGCTATGTTGACATAAGCAGGTGCAGCAGTGCCTGCGGTGCCCGGTTGGTCAGCATTGTACAAAAGTCCATCCACTGTGCGCTTGTAAACATCCACGACCAGATTCAGCTTGCCTTCCATGAATGAGGCGTCGAGACCAAAGTTGGTAGAAATATTTTCTTCCCACTTGGTTGCCTTGTTGCCCCGCCTTGCGAGTGAGTAGCCAGTGGTGAGGCCAGAGTTTACGCCATTTATGTCGTAAAAGGTGGAGGAAGTTCCACCACCGAAACGGTCGAAGGCGTTGCCGCCAGGAACGCTCTGGTTGCCGGTGATGCCCCAGCCGAAGCGGAGCTTGAGGTCGTCGAGCCAACCAAGACCTTTCATGAATTCTTCGTTGCTCAAGCGCCAGCCCAAGCTCACAGCTGGGAAGGTGCCGTATTTTTCGTCGCCAAAATTCGAGGAACCATCCCGGCGCACGGTGAGGCTGGCCAGGTAGCGGTCGTTGAAAGAGTAATCCAATTTGGCAAAAGAAGAGGCCAAGGAGAACGGGCCACCACCGCTGCTCACCTGGCGGGTGCCAGGGTCAGCCAAGCCGCCATTCAAGTACCAAGCATTGATGTCTTGTGTGAAGTAGTTGGCAAAGGAACCGTTGATGAAGCGCCCCTTGCTCTTGATGGCCTCGTAGCCCACCAAAAGGCCAAAATTGTGCACATCGGCCAAGGTCTTGTTGTAGGCCAAGGTGTTCGTCCAAGTCCAAGTGAAGCTGGTGTTCCAGTCCTCCCGGAAGCCATTTGTGTTGCTTGGCTCCCGGTTTTCGTAGTTCGGGAAGGTAAAAGCACCACGGTAGCCTTGGTTGAAATCAGTGCCCAAGCTGGTACGGGCCTTCAAGCCGTCCACGATGTTCAGCTCCGCAAACAGGTTGCCGAGTACCCGGTAGCTGGTGCGCACGTTGTCCTTGTTGCGGGTGAGGCTGGCCACGGGGTTGGTACCGTTGCTCATGCCGTTGGCCTTGTCGCCGCCCCATTCGCCACCCACGTCCCTGACAGGGGTGAGGGGGTTCATGAGCGTCACCCAGGTCATCACGCCCTGCTCGTCCTGGTTGCCGCCGCTCACGCCGTCGTTGCCCAAGCCATCGGTGCGGCTCAGGGTAAGGTTTTCACCGAAGGAGAAACGGCCCTTGTTGAACTGCGTGTTCGCCCGGATGCTGTACCGCTTGAAATAATTGTTGATCATCGTGCCCTGCTGGTCGAGGTATCCAGCCGAGATGTAGTAGTTGCCCAAATCGCTGCCACCGGAGATGCCGAGGTTGTGCTCGGTCATGGGTGCTGGCGACTCGAACACTTCGTCAAACCAGTTGGTGCCGGCTTGGTTGGCCCGCATCACCAGTGAAGATGGGAAAACATAGTCCGCATCGGATGGGTTGGCGCCACCACCAAAAGGAAATGAATAGGTTGGGAGTACGCCCCGGCCACCAGAATATGGGTTGGAAGCATCCACTGGTATGCCAGCATTCTCGTGCTTGTCCCAAATATAATTTGAATAATCCTTCGGGTCTGTAATCATGTAATCGGGCCTGCTGACGGGATTCGCCAAGCCCACGTAGGCATCGTAAGTGACGCTTACCTTGCCTGCCTTGCCTCTTTTGGTCGTGATAATGATGACGCCGTTGTTGGCACGGGCACCATAAATAGAGGCAGCAGAAGCGTCCTTGAGCACTTGAATGCTCTCGATGTCGTTCGGGTTGAAGCCCGTGTTGAACGCATCCTGCACGGGCACGCCGTCAATGATGTACAGCGGGTCGTTGTTCTGGAAGGAGCTGACGCCCCGGATGCGCACCGAGGTGCCCTCGCCCGGCTCACCGGAAGTCGAGATGGTCAGACCAGCTGCCCGGCCCTCCAGTTTTTGGGTAAAACTGGTGGCTACTACTTGGTTCAGCTCCTCGGAGTTCACCACCGAAACGGCCCCCGTGATGTCCCGCTTGCGCTGGGAGGAGTAGCCTGTCACCACCACCTCGCTCAACACTTCGGAGTTCGGCTGCATGGTCACGTTGATGGTAGCGTTGTCGCCCACGACAATCGATTGCGAAGCGTAGCCTGTGAAAGACAAGAGCAAGGTGGCACCCCTGGTGGCCCTCAGCTCAAAAGTACCGTCAATGTCAGAGATGGTACCATCAGAAGTGCCTTGCACCAAGATGTTGACCCCTGGCATTCCGACGCCTGTCTCGTCCGACACGGTTCCTTTGACGGTCATCGCTTGTGCGAAAACCCCGGCAGAGAATAGCATCAGAAACGAGAAAGTAATCCCAATCGGCTTCAACAGCGTGCCCAGCCAAGGGATTTTGGATGAATGTATCTGTTTCATGCATTAAAAAATTTAGTTGTTAAATTGATTTTTCCAAATTCAGCGTGACTTTTAGGCCGTCACGTGGGCGCTTCCATAGGTCGAGTTTGAATTTCTAATTTCATTGTCGTACAATTAGTTAAGTTGAAAAAATTGAAATATGTGTTGAATCAGGTGATTGCGAAATAGCGTTCAGCCGAAAAAGCCGAACGCTCTAAAATGGTAATTATGAAACTAAAAAAGATGTGTTGGGCAGAAGGGAAGAAGCCCCTTGGCCCACCACATCCCTCAAATATGCCGGTTGATGATGTTCTCGAATCGCTCTTGCTTGCCGCTGGTTTGCTTTGGCTCGCCGACCTCGTTGGCTATCTTGGCAAGGTCTTTCAGCGATAGTTTGCCCTTGGCAAAATCCTTCCCTTTTCCTTTGTCGAATGAGGCGTAGCGCTCTGCCCTAAGCTGCTGATAATCAGACTTTTCCAAAATGGAGTCCGCTGTCAGTAGCGCCCTGGCGAAGGCGTCCATGCCGCCGATATGGGCGTAGAAAATGTCCACGAGGTCGGTCGAGTTGCGGCGGGTCTTGGCGTCGAAGTTGACGCCGCCGCCCTGAAGGCCGCCCGCCTGGAGCAGCACGAGCATGGCCTCCGTCAGCTCGTACACGTCCACGGGGAACTGGTCGGTATCCCAGCCGTTCTGGTAGTCGCCACGGTTGGCGTCGAGGCTGCCGAGCATCCCGGCGTTGGCGGCCACCTGCATCTCGTGCTGCATGGTGTGCTGCGCAAGCGTGGCGTGGTTGAACTCCAAATTGAGCTTGAAATCATCTTGCAAACCGTACTCCCGCAGGAAGCCGATGCAGGTCGCCGCATCGAAGTCGTACTGGTGCTTGCTCGGCTCCATCGGTTTGGGTTCGATGAAAAAACTGCCTTTGAAGCCTTGCTTGCGGGCATAGTCCCTGGCCATGCTGAGGAAGCGGCCCAAGTGGTCCAGTTCCCGCTTCATGTCTGTGTTCAACAGGCTCATGTATCCTTCCCTGCCGCCCCAGAACACGTAGTTTTCGCCGCCCAGTTTGATGGTGGCATCCAGCGCATTTTTCACCTGAGCGCCCGCAAAAGCGACTACCTCGAAGTCGGGGTTGGTGGCCGCCCCGTTCATGTAGCTGGGGTGGCTGAAAAGGTTGGCCGTGCCCCAGAGCAGCCTCACGCCGCTGGTTTTTTGCTTCTCTTTTGCGTAGTCCGTGATGGCATCGAGGCGCTCGGTGCTTTCCTTTAGGTTTTTGCCTTCGGCAACGAGGTCGAAGTCGTGGAAGCAGTAGTAGGGAACCCCCAGCTTGGTGATGAACTCG
>JALOMF010000052.1 GCA_025455635.1 Saprospiraceae bacterium
ACCGTCAAGTTGTTCAATGTGGAACCTGCTTTTTAAACTATAAAAAATTGGCTGCGAGATTTGATGCCCTCGCAGCCAGTCCAAGTTTAGCGCATCAGGGTCACGTCCCCTTCGTAAAGCTCTACCTTGCCGTACACAAACTCAATCTCGGCATACCAAGTGAACACCCCGGGGTTCAACAGGTCGCCACGGTGCTTGCCGTCCCAACCGTAGGCTGGGTTGTTGGGCGGGAACGTGTAGTACTGGAACACGGTCTCGCCCCAACGGTCGAATACAAGGAAGGACCGCACCTTGGCCACTTCTTTTCCAGCAAAAATCATGAATACCTCGTTCGGGCCGTCGCCATTGGGCGAAAAGGCATTGGGCACGTACACGGGGCGGTCTTTTTTCACAAAAAGCGTCAGGTCATCGCTGGCCACGCAGCCGTTGCTCTCCACCGTGATGCTGAAAGTAGTCTGCGAGGTAGGCGAGGTGAAAGTGGTTAGGCACGTATCGCACGACACCAACTCCCTTGGGTACCATTGCACATTGTCGAGGCTGTCGGCTGGCAAGCTGACCAAGGCTTGCAGCTCGGTCGTATCGCCAAGCCGGATGATATTGCCGCCGCCCTCCACGACCGCTACCAAGTTCACGTTCAGCTCCTGGGGCTGCGTGATGTCAACCGTCAGGGAGGCTTCGCAGCCCGATGCGTCAATCACGGAGACTACGTAAATACCGGGAGCCAGCGGCTGGAAGGTGCTGGTGGCGGCATAATCCCCACCATTGAGGGAGTAGAGGTAAGGTGCCTGCCCGCCAGTAACGCCCGAAACGCTGATGGCCCCATCGTTTTCACCAAAACAGCTGACCGGAACGATGTTCACCTGCGGCTGCGGAATGTCTTGGCTGGCTTCGACCTCAGCCACGTCGGTATCTGAGCAATTGGGTAGTGCCGTGTTCGTCACTGTCAGGGTGTAAGTGCCGGGCACAGATACCACTGGGTGCAAAATCGTGGAATCACCAGGGAACGAGCCACTGGAAGCTGCCCATCCGTAAGTGATGCCAACACCACTGGTGCTGCCATCGCCACCCAATTCAAAGCTGGTCTGGTTCTCTTCGCAGGTGATTTCGCCATCAGGCCCCGCATCGGCCACAGGCGGCGCTACCACTGTTATTTGCAAGGACTCGTCATAGCTACAGCTTGCATTTTCTTCGTAAACAAAGGTGACAGTGTGTGTACCAACGCCTGCATCCACCACATCAAAAATGCCATCGGCGCTAACACCGGGGCCGCTCCAAGTACCAGCAGTGCCTGAGCCACCTGTCACGGTTGCCTGGAGTTGCACATTGCCCGCATTTGCCCCAAAGCAAATCGGGCCAACAGGTTCTATTTCAATCGTGACCGCCGGGCAATCGGTAGCGATGCAAGTTTCCTGCACCGTCACTGGGGGACAGAGCGTGTTGCCGCTCACCGTCAGTTCGATGGTCACTTGCTCATTGGGTTGGAGGCCGTCGAGCAGGTAGGCGTTCTGTGATGTTTGGTTGCCTGTTTGTCCGGTCAGCACCGTCACTTCGTAGTCGGTACCGTTTGCAACAGCACCCCATGTGAACTCGATGGAAGAGACCGTTGTGTTACAATCCACGTCAGGTGCCACTAGCGTTGGGTCAACTTCGACGGTGTGGGCCACTGGCTCTGATTCACAGCCGTTCTGGGTGACGACCAGCGAGATGTCGTAGCTGCCAGCCGCTTGGAACTCAACCTGGTGCGGCCCTTGGCCAGTACCAGGCGTTGCTGTGCCGCTGCCGAAGTCCCATGCATAAGTAGCCGATGAAGGAGCGGTGCCAGTGTAGGTCACAGTGGCTGCATCCTCGATGCAAATATTTGCGCTAGCGCTAAAATTGGCCGTCGGTTTTGGCAAAACCTGGACTGCGCCAGCGGCTTGGTAGGTACAGTTGTTTTCAACATAAACATAGACAACTTGGTGGGTGCCCACACCTGCCGCTGCTGGGTCGAACACACCGCTGGGGCTAGTGCCGGGGCCGCTCCAAGTGCCCACTCCCCCACCTGCCGCTCCAGTCACTGTAGCCGAAAGTTGAACGGTAGCTGCATCTATGCACAGCGGCGGCACAGCATCCACACTGACAATTATCGGAAGGCAGTTTTGTGCAATGCAGGTTTCCTGCACCGTGACGGGTGGGCAAATGCCATTGCCCGACACGGTCAATTCAATGGCAACTTGGCTGTTTGGCAGCAAGCCTGTCACTTCGTAAGTGTTCTGTGAAGTCTGGCTGCCCGGTGTTCCAGAAAGCACTACAACGCTGTAATCAACAGCACCTACCACATCTGGCCAAAAGAACTCAATGGAACTGAGTGTCGTGTTGCAGTTGATAAGTGGTGCCAAGAGCGGCTCATCCACCAGCACAGTGGCATTGAACGGCTCAGACACGCAGCCCTGCGCGGAGGTGACCGTCAGTGAAATGGGCTGTGCGCCGCTATCGGCCCAACTCAACGTGTGCGGCCCGATGCCCGTGCCAGGTGTTGCCGTAGCTGTGCCAAAATCCCAGTCGAACTGGATGCCCGGAGCAGCAGTGCCTGTGTAGGTAACCGTGGTGGCATCGCCTTCGCAAACCGTTGTAGCTGCCGTGAAGCTGGCCACTGGCTGCGCAAATACGTTCACGGTAGTGGTCTGTGTATAAATGCAATTGCCCTCCGTGTAAGTAGCTGTGAGCGTATGAGCGCCCACCGATGCCAGTGCTGGGTCGAAGATACCGCCTGCACCAACACCCGTCCCCGACCATGTGGTGGTGCCAGTACCTGCACCGCCTATGATGTTGGCCTGCAATATGACCGGACCAGCCGCTCCATCCAGGCAGATGTCGGGCACGGGCGGGATGGTGATGGTGACAGTGGGGCAGTCTTGCGCAATGCAAGTCTGCTGCACAGTAACGTCGGGGCATGCGCCGCCGCTCGTCACGGTAAGCTCCAGCGTGACCTGGCTATTGGGCGCCAAGCCCGTTACCTCATAGGAGTTCTGAGAGGTCTGTGTGCCGGAAGGGCCTGACGTGACGCTGGCGGAGTAGCCAGAAGCGCCGGGTACGTTCGTCCACGTGAACTCGATGGCATCAATCATCGTGTTGCAGGAAATGGTTGGTGCTACGAGTGGTTCATCTACCTGTACATTGGCGCTGAACAGCGCTGACACGCAACCCTGCGCCGAAGTGACCGTCAGCGAAATGGGCTGTGTGCCGCTATCGGCCCAGCTCACCGTGTGCGGCCCGACGCCTGTGCCCGGTGTGGCCGTTGCTGTACCGAAGTCCCAATCGAACTGCATGCCGGGAGCTGACGTGCCCGTGTAGGTGACCGCGATGCCTTCGTCAACGCAAGTGGGTGAAGGAGCGGTGAAGCTGGCCACTGGCTGCGCCAAAACATTGATAGAAATATCCTCTGTGTAAATACAGATGCCATCTTCGTAAACTACCGTGATGAGGTTAGCGCCGAGGTTGGCAAGTTGAGGGTCGAACACACCGCCGACGCTGACTCCCGGACCAGACCAAGACAAGCTACCCGTGCCAGCCCCGCCACTGACGTTGGCTTGCAGCGTGACGGTAGCAGCATTGGCGTCCAAGCAAATATCATCCACCGGCTCGATGACGATGGTCACGGGCGGACAGTCTTGTGCAATGCAGGTAGTTTGTGCAGGCACATCGGGGCAAGGACCGGGGTCGAGGGCTATCACTTGAAGCGTGACCGAAGCACCCGGATTCAATCCAGTGAAAACCATGCTGGTATCGGAGGTAGCCACTCCCGTGCCGCCGCTGATGACGTTCACGTCGTAGCCACTTGCACCCGGCACATTGTTCCAGACGAATTCAATGGAGTTGGTGGTAGTGTTGCAACTGATTTGCGGGGCGGCGATTGGTACGCCCATTTCCACGGTTTGGCTAGTGGTAGTGGATTGGCACCCGTTTTCAGCCACTGACAATGAAATGGTGTAAGTGCCTTCAATTGGCCAAGTTACCGAATGCGGGCCGGGGCCAGTGCCGGGCGTAGCCGTGCCGCCGCCAAAGTTCCACGTGTAGGTAGCCGAGTTGGATGCATTGCCAGTGTAATCCACCGTGGCTGTGCTTGGGCTACAAATGGGCGAGGTCGCTGTAAAGCTGGAGCTTGGTATTTGGTAAACGTTGACGGTAACAGAGCCGTTGTAAGTGCAAGTGCCTTCTTCGTAAGAAGCCACAAAAGTGTTTGAGCCAATATTGATGCCTGAGGGGGTAAACAATCCAGTGCTAGGGTTCACGCCCTGGCCCGACCACGTGAAGGTGCCGCCGCCAGCACCGCCCATTTGCGAAGCGACCAACTGTACTGGGCTTGTGCTTGCGTTCAAGCAGATATCAGCTACTGGGTCAATGATGACGGATACAGGTGGACAGTCTTCTGCCGCACAGGTGTACACGGAGACGCTGTTCGGGCAAGTACTGTCGGATATTGCCTCCACTGAAATCGTGACCGACTGATTGGGCAACAAATTACTGACAAAATATGACTCAGGCCCAAGCATAGTGCCCGTAGGGCCATCAACGACGGTGACATTGTAGCCTGTGGCACCTGGCACTGGGTCCCAGCTGAAAGTTATTTCGCTTGAAGTGGAGAAGCAATTGATGATGGGGTCTGGCAAAATATCGCCTACTTCCACGGTTTGGGTAGCATTGCCTGATTCGCAACCATTGTCGGTGATAATGAGCGAAATGCTGTAGGTTCCACCTGAGTTCCAAATCACCGTATGTGGCCCTGGGCCAAAACCGGGTGAAGCTATTCCCCCATCAAAATCCCAATTAAAGCTGGCAGTGGGCGAAGCCTGCCCAGTAAATGTGACAATCGAAGTCTCCCCGGCACAAACAGGTGACGTGGCCGAAAACGTAGCTACTGGCGGTTGGTAAACAGTCAACGTCACGGGAATCTGGTCAAAACAGGTGCCAGTAGTGCCTAATACATAATAAGTAGTAGTGACCGAAGGGGACACAACCGTATTGAACAATTGGTTTGAAAGCGTAGCGGGCGTACCGCTGTGAAAAGTAATGGTAGGGTCGGTGCCGTTCAAGTCCACTATGCTCAGTTCAGACAGGTCGAAAGAATTTCCGACACAATAAAATGGATTGGGGCCGTTGAGCTGAAGGGATGGGCCTTGCTGGTCGCCATCAATAAAAACTGACGCCTCGGAAATGCAGGGAGGGCTGACTGTATTGTTAGTCACAGTGAGCGTGTAAGTCCCCGGGGTATTGACATTTATAAATTGCTGATTGCTGGTAAATCCATTTGGCCCCTGCCAAGTCAAGAGCGCTCCGCCCGGTGTAGAGCCGAATGCATCCAACGAAGCGACCGGATTACTACAGCTCAACACCGGTGGCGGATTGGGGTTGATGACAGCTTCCGTCAGTATTTCTTCAATTTCGATGTTGATGACACTGTCGCAACCCTGCCAATTGGGTAAAATAAGCACGGAACCCGGTGGACAAAAGAACTGGCTGGCTATCTCGATGCACTCACCTTGGCAAACAGTGTAGTTTTCAGTCGTAGAAATTGGGAGGATAAAATCAATATTCACATTGACAACACTGTCACAGCCTAGCCACGATTCCAAAGTCACGGGACCAGAGGAGCAAACAAACAAGGTGCCCAGTTCAATGCATTGACCTAAGCAGGCAAAAGTATCCAGCTGGGTCGGTAGAATGGGAGGCCCAATGGTCACATTGAAGCAATCGTCCGAAAAATCACCACAGAACGGAGCGGTGGCCGAAGTGAACATGCCCTGAGCAGTGCCCAGGTTCATGCCTACGAGCGAGTTTAACTGGCCACCGGCACTGTTGATGTAGGAAAAACCGCAGAGCGAGTAGCTCCCGGGGGGCAATGCCGCAACACTTGGCGAAGAGTTTACCGACAAAATAGTTCCATTTTGTGAAACTACCCAAGCGTAGCTATAAGAGCCAGCATCTGGTTGCCCCCCTCCAGGGTAACTCGGTGAGGGGCTAATATTGAGGGAACCGCTTCCTTGGCAGCCCACCACGTCTGGCTCGTTCAACACGCCGCCATTGGCCTCGCATGAGACGCAGTCAGCACCACATGCGAAGTTGAGCGAGAAATTGAGCAGCTGACCGACGTCACTCCCGCAAATATCATTGATGGTCAACGTCCAAGTACCATTGGCAGGGCTGCCCGGCACGTTGAAGGCGTTTAAATTACAGCCTGGCGCCTGCACTGCGCCGGAAACGGGGTCAGTGACACCGCCACAGGGCATTGTCCAATTTCCTGACAAGCAAGGATTGGCTCCGTTGCACACGTACTGTGTGTTGTTGGTAAGCGGATTTCCAGTGCCCGGCACGATGCAGACGTTCAAATCGTCCGCATTGGTGCCACAGCCGCCAGGCGAGTTGTTGGCATCGGCCATCACGAGATAGTTCAAGCCACTAGGCGAGGTCAGTGATGCCGATAAGTCGCCAACCCATGTATGGTCTATGGTAAAGCAGAGCGACGTGAGCGGGCACACACCTAGGTCGTTTACACCGTTGACGGTCACGTCCAGTGTTCCCTGAAAAGTGCCATTATCTTGAATTGGCACAGGGCAATTGCCTGTGGTCACACAGTCGCAAATCTGTCCGAACACGTAATTAAATGATGACAATACAAGCAGCGTAGCCGCCAAAAAATACTTTTTGCCTTGCATTTTAGTATCTGTTTTTTCTTTGAGACTTTGTAAAAAGATGGGTTCTGGCAGTTAAATTATTTAGCACATCCTTGGTTTAGCGCATTCAAATACAGGCAAAAACCAAGTGCACCGCTATCGGGCATTAGTGTTTTCAGGAATATTGAGGCTTCATTGACTTCAAGAGACCAAGTCGCGTTTTGGATAGTAGGGAAGCTGAAAGGTAGGCGTTCCAGCAAAGTAAATATGGGATAAATGCCGGATAATGGATTCTCAACGAAAACTTGCTTTGCAAAGGTAGTTTTGACTATTGAATAAATATCAGCCGTCACGACTTTTTTCAGGTTTTGCCAATTTTTGTACTTATCATTTATTTTTTTACAGTTTTTATTTAAACATCCGGCTTCATTTTTCTAATAAAATCGGGCAATTGCCGCAAGGCAGCCAATTCACGTTGGCGCACCCTGATTTCTTCCGCTGGAATGCCAAAATAAGCCTTGCCACCCTCCAAGTCCTTCGACACGCCCGACTTGGCGCTCACCACCGCCCCCGCCCCGATGCGCACCCGTGCCGCCACGCCCACTTGCCCGTAGAGCACCACGCCATCTTCCAAAATAGCCTTGCCACCCACGCCCACCTGCCCAGCCAACAAACAGCGCTTGCCGATGACGGCCCCGTGCCCCACGTGTACTTGGCAGTCCAGCTTCGTGCCTTCTCCGATGATGGTATCGCCCGACACACCCCTGTTGATGGTGCAGCCAGCCCCTATCTCTACATTGTCCTCTATCACTACCCGGCCACCAGAGCGCCATTTTTTGAAGCCATCCGCTGTTTTTTGAAAATAAAAAGCATCGGTGCCAATGATGGCCCCGGCCTGCACCGTCACATGGTGGCCTACATGGGTGAAATCACCGATGTACACATTGGCCTGGATGTAGCAGCCACGCCCGATGACCACACCGTGCCCCACCACTACGCCCGGCTCCAGCACACTCGATGGATGGATACTGGCGCTCTCGCTGATGCTGGCACTCAACGGCCTGAACGGCCTGTGCTCCCGCACCAGCGCATCGTAAGCCTCAAAGGGATTGTCGCAAAGCAGCAGCGCCTTGCCGGGCGGGCATTCCGTCTTTTCATTCAAAAAAATAATGCTCGCTGCCGATTGCAGCGCCTTCTTGAAGTACTTGCTGTTGTCCACGAAGGTGATGTCGCCGGGCTGCACCTTGTGTATTTCATTAATGCCAGTGGCCAGCAACGTGTCGTCGCCAATAATTGTCGCACCCGACCTGCGGGCAACTTCCAGTACCGGGATGGGCTTCGGGAATTTCATTTTACGCAAATAAAAAGACAGTGAAGAAATCGGAAAGTGGCGGAAGCGGAAGCCGCTTTTTTTCAGCTCCGCAAACACCCAGCCGCCGAACACGCCCCTTTGGAAACTTTCGGTAGTTTTGCGGCGTTAGCAAGGCGAATTTACAAGCCGCCCGGCGGCAATCGAACTTTTCACCAAAAATCTTTAGAATTATGACGCTGGAAGAACGTATCATGGATGACCTCAAAGAAGCCATGCGCAACAAGGACGAAGCCACCAAGCGGGGCATCAGGGCCATCAAGGCCGCCATCCTACTAGCCAAAACCGACGGCAGTGGCAAGGCCGTGGAGGGCGACCTCGAAATCAAGCTCCTCCAAAAACTCGTGAAGACCCGACGCGACTCCCTCGAAATATTCGAAGCCCAAGGCAGGGAAGACCTCGCCGTGGTGGAGCGGGAAGAAATCGCCGTCATCGAAAAATACCTGCCCCAACAGCTCGACGAGGCGGCGCTCGAAGCACTGCTCAAAACCGTCATCGCCAATGTGGGCGCCACTGGCCCGCAGGACATGGGCAAGGTGATGGGCGCTGCCACCAAGGAACTCGCTGGCCGTGCCGATGGCAAACTGGTGTCTGCGCTGGTGCGCAAGCTGCTTTCCTGAAAATCGTAGAGCTTGAGCCGACCCCCACGGCTCAAGCCTTCTGTCCACCTCGGTTTGGTTTTGTTTTTTATACGAAAACAAAATATTTGCGAAAGCAAACTCTCCTTCCTATTTTTCCCGCCGCTTACCCGTTATTACATACCAAAACACCCTGAGCCATGCTCAACTGGCGTGAAGTACCCTTCGTGCGCCTGCTGCTGCCCTTTGCGGTAGGCATCTTCCTATCCATTCATTTCAACCATAAAATACCGGGCCTGCCCATTGCCTTTCTGGCACTGTTGGCGCTGATGGTGCTCTCCAAGCGGCTGCGGGGCCTCTACCGCTACCGATGGATGCCCGGCTTGCTGTTCAACATGGCGCTGCTCATACTGGGCTATGGCCTCACTTGGCAGCACAACGAACTGAACCACGGCAGCCATTTCAGCAAAAATAGCCAGCCCGAGAAAGGCGTACTGCTGCTCGGCGAGGTAGCCGAAGCCCCCATCCGCAAAGAAAAATGGGTAAAAATTGAGATGGATGTTTTGGCCGCCAGCAACCCAAGCGAGCAGTTCCAACCATCATCGGGCAAGGTACTCGTTTACCTCAGCCGTGACAGCGCCGCCGAAGCATTGGCCTACGGCGACCAGTTCGTTTTGCAAGGAAAAGCCACGCCCCTGGAACCGCCAGCCAATCCGCACGCCTTTGATTATGGCCGCTATTTGCACCTACAAAATATTCATTATCAATCTTTCGTGAAAAATGGGAGCTGGTCGTTGGTGAAAAAAAACGACCGCTTCCTGCCCTACGGCAAGGCCATCGAATGGCAAAACCGTTTCACCGAGACCTTGCGCAAGCACCTCTCCACCGAAAATGAATTTGCCGTAGGCGCCGCCCTGATCTTTGGCTACCGCAGCGAGGTACCAGAGGAGGTGCTGACGGCCTACTCGCAGACCGGGGCCATGCACATCCTCGCCGTGTCGGGCATGCACGTCGGCATCCTCTTCGTCATCCTCAATTTTTTCCTGAAACGGGTGAAAACGCACTGGTGACCGGGGCCTCGCCGAGCGTCATGCGCTCCACGGTCATGTTCAGCTTCGTGGTGGTAGCCGATGCGATGGGCCGCAACAAAAATTTTTATAACACGCTGACAGCCAGTGCGTTCTGCCTATTGCTCTACGACCCCTACTGGCTGATGAGCGTCAGTTTCCAACTCTCCTACCTGGCCATTTTGGGCATTGTATATTTCCAACCGAAGATTGCGGCGCTGTGGCCCATCGAGAACAAAGTGGGCAACTACTTCTGGGAACTCAACTCCGTTTCCCTTGCCGCCCAACTGATGACACTGCCATTTACCCTGCTGTATTTTCACCAGTTCCCCACTTACTTCTGGCTGTCGAGCCTCATACTCGTGCCGCTTTCGGGGCTAGAACTTGGTGCGGGGCTGCTGTTGCTCATCCTTGACCCTGTTTGGTCGTTCGCTGCCAGTGGTGTGGGCTGGTTGCTTTGGGCCATGCTCTGGCTGGGGAATCAAAGCGTCATGCTCATCCAGCAACTGCCCGCTGCCCTGCTCGATGGCATCTGGATTGGCGGCATATCGGCACTGCTGCTCTACCTTGGCATTGGCAGCAGCATGGCGGCCATCAGCTTCCGAAGGTACAAGTGGGTGCTGGCTTCGCTGGCATTCTTGCTGGCCGTGCTGGGCAGCTACGCCTTTGCCGAGTTTGGCCACCAGCAAAACCGCCAAATGACCATTTACAGCATCTACAAGCACACGGCCATTGATTTTTTTGATGGTGAAAAAGCCTGGTCGCTGCTCGACACGACGCTGGAAGCCAAGGCGCTGAAATATGCCGTAGAAGGCAACCGCTACGCCAACGGCATCGAACAGGTGGAAACCTTGCGGCTGGAAGACACCGCTGCCGTCTTCACCGACCATTTTTTCTATAAAAATGGGCTTGCGCAATTCTACGACAAACGGCTGCTTGTGCTGGATGGCCCATTGGCCCACGAGGCAGGAGATAAAATCCAGCTTGACTTCTTGCTGCTTCGCAATACACCGAAGGTCGAGTTGGAGGACTTGGCCGAGCAGTTCGACTTTGAGCTACTGGTGTTCGATGCCAGCAACAAACGCTGGCGGGTGGACGACTGGAAGGCCGAGTGCGATTCGCTGGGCATCAGCTACTACGACCTCGACGTGGATGGAGCGCTGGTGGTGGACTTGGAGGATTAGTTCAATTTCTTGATTTCCTCGAAGAGCTTGTCCTCATCCCCCGGCTGGTACTTTCGGGTGTGGTAGGCGATATTGCCGTCCTTGTCCAGCACGAAGACCTGCGGCAGGCCGTTCAGGGCACCGGGCATCACGAGGCGGAACTCCCGGTCGAGGTCGTGGTAGGCCGGGAAGTGCCAGTTGCCTTCGTCCACACGGCTCACGAACTGCGGGTAGTTCTTTGGGAAATCGGTGCTGATGGCGTAGAAATTGTGCGGCAGGGGCCACAGGTTGTGAGCCAGAACATAAGCACGGTAGGCTTGCCATTTTTTTGAAAAACGGTGGCCGAGTTGAGGGTGTCGCCAGCAGCATTGCGGAGCGGAATATCAAACGGGAAGGTGGCCTGAATCTGCTCAACGGGACGGGCGGTGTCCACGTAATAATTGCCAGTTACAGGTGCTGGCACCGGCGTGCTTCCGTTTTGGCCGAAGGCCGAAAAAAGCAATATTGCAAACAGGGAGGCTAACAAGTATTTCATCATGACTGGGCTGGCTGTATTTATTGGGCAAAGTTGCGCCAAAAACCATGAAATAATCAAGCCGTTCTTTTCTTACCTTTGCGACCCTTTTTTAGAATTGTTGTGGTGATGGACAAAAGCGAGTTCTTTAGCCATCCATCCTTCAATTTTTCAATCCTTCAAAAATGAGACTTAAAGATTTAGTAGTAGTGACCGGGTTTCCGGGCGTACAAAAAATGTCGGCCAACCGCAACAACGGCATGTTGATAGAAGATTTGGACACAGGTAAGGTACGGTTTGCACCGATTCGCAAACACCAGTTCTCACCGATGGAGAGCATCTCGGTTTTTGTGGAAGGCGATGATGACTCCGTGGAAATTAGGTCGGTTTTCCAGAGCATATACGACAAATTGGCCGAGCTGCCAGTGCCTTCACCTGATGCAAAATCGGATGAACTCCGTACCTATTTCGCTGCCGTGCTGCCCAACCACGACCGTGACCGGGTGCATATCAGTGACATCAAGAAAATTGTCAAGTGGTTCACGTTCCTGCATGAGCGTGGCTACATGGCGATGGAGGAAGACGTGGATGACGAGGAAGAATAGTGGGAGCGTTCGGAAATTGAGAAATTAAGAAACTGGGGCGTTGCCGCAATTTCCTAATTTCCCAATTTCCGCTTTCTTAAAGCGCACCTGCCAAGAACACTTTCGCAGCCTCTGCATAAGCCTGGCTGGTCAGCTTCTCCTTTATTTCCTTGAAGGCGGCAATGGTTGTATCAATATCCTCCTTGGTGTGTACCGCAGTAGGTATCAGGCGCAAGATAATCATCCCCTTCGGAATCACCGGATACACGACGATAGAACAGAACACCCCGTAGTTTTCACGGAGGTCTTTCACCATCACCATCGCCTGCGTCTCGTCGCCCTGGATGTAAACGGGCGTCACGCAGGAGTTCGTCTCGCCGATTTCAAATCCTGCTTTTTTCAGCTCCGATTGCAGATAGTTCACGTTGTCCCACAGGGCTTTGCGCAGCTCCGGCTTGTTGCGCAGCAACTCTAAGCGCTTGAGCGCACCGACCACGAGCGGCATGGGCATGCTCTTGGCAAATATCTGCGAGCGCATCGTGAAGCGCAGGTGCTGAATCATGAATTTTTCGCCAGCGAAGAATGCGCCGATGCTGGCCATGGACTTGGCGAAGGTGGAGAAATACACGTCCACATCGTCCATGATGCCCTGCTCCTCGCAGGCACCCGCCCCGGTTGGGCCTAGCATACCGAAGCCGTGCGCATCGTCCACCATCAGGCGGAACTCGTACTTGTCCTTCAGGGCGCAGATTTCCCGCAGCTTGCCTTGGTCGCCACGCATCCCGAACACACCTTCGGTGATGACGAGGATGCCGCCACCTGTTTCGGCCACGAGCTTGGTGGCACGGGCCAGGTTCTTGTCGAGGCTGGCCACGTTGTTGTGCTCGAAGGCGAAGCGCTTGCCGTGGTGGAGGCGCACGCCGTCCACGATACAGGCGTGTGATTCGGAGTCGTAAACAATAACATCGTGGCGGTTCACGAGGCTATCAATGGCGGAGATGACGCCTTGGTAGCCGAAGTTGACCAGCATGGCGGTTTCTTTTTTCACAAAATCGGCCAGTTCCCGCTCCAATTGGTCGTGGTAGGTGGAGTTGCCGCTCATCATGCGGGCGCCCATCGGGTAGGCAAGGCCCCAGTCGGCAGCGCCCTTGGCATCGGCCTCCCGCACTTCGGGGTGGTTGGCGAGGCCGAGGTAGTTGTTGATGCTCCAGCAGATGACGTCCTTGCCTTGGAACTTCATGTGGTTGCCGAGTTCACCTTCGAGGCGGGGGAACATAAAATAGCCATCGGCCACGTCACGCCATTTGCCGAGCGGGCCGGGATTCCTGAATTTTTGAAATAAATCCATATTGTGTTGATTGCTTTTTACGAAAAAAAGCCATGCCGGGCGGCCAGAAAACCCAAGGTCTATGACAGGTTCCGGGCCGTTCGGCACAGCTTTCTTAGCGGATGAATGCGGGGCAAAGTTAGCAATTCTTTGCAAAAGGGCTATTCCTCCAAATCCACATTGCGCAGCAGGCAATCGAAGCTGAATCGGAAGTCGCTTGCGCAGTTGTCCAGCATTTGCCAATCGGATGGAATTGCCGCCGAACCTTTGGAACTGCACCCGTTGGCGGCGGCCACGCTGGCATCGCCAGTGTAGGTGCAGTAGTCCTCCGAAAACTTGTCGTCAGACCAAATCCTGTCGCACCTGATTGGCTCGCCAGTGACGGCATCGTAAACTTGCACAGTGGCAGCTAGGCTGGCCTCTTTCCTCACCGAAACCCGTTCAATGGTCGCAGTGGCTTTGGCATAAGTGATGTCGTAGCCAACCACAACGCCGCAAGTGTCCTTGATGGCCTTCCTGCTGGTCTCTACCTCTTGCGTGTAGGTGGTCTTGTCCGAGTCAATGAAAGTTGGTGAAACGGATGCCGACAACAAATCCACATCCACTTCAAAATCGTAACGCACACCCGGGCTTCGCCTCGTGTCAATGGACTGCCAAAAACCACCACCAAAGCTGCTGTGGTAATCAAAATTTTGCACCAGTTGCATACCCCCGAAGCCAGCGAAATTATCGTAATCGAGCAAAATATAGACCGTGCCCAGCGCACGTGCCTCGTCCTGCAGCTCGTCCGTTTGGACATCCGACCAGCGGTATTTTTTGCGAAGAACAGCGATGCGGTCGTAAGCCGCACGGGCCTGCAGCCGCTGGCCGCCGTGGGCATTGCGAAGCAACTCCTCTATCACAGGCAGCGAAAGCTCAATGACTTCCCGGCGGCTTTCGGCCAGCATGTCGGCCACGGGCAGCAGCCGGATGTCGGGTCGGTAGCCGTCCTCACTGACGAGGGGCAGCAGCGGTTCCACCCGTTGGTGGCGGCGCTCCATGCCTTCGTGGATGCCGTGGATTTGCTCCCAAGCAGCCAATGTTCCGAGCAGTTTCAGTTCCTCGATGCGTAGCAGGTCTTTTTCGTTTGCTTGCGCAAAAGCTGTTTCCAGCGCCTTCGCCCATGCGGTTTTTGGCCGCTTGCCATCGAGCTTGCGGCTAGCGAATTTCACGACAGTGTCCGGGTCTTTTTTTTGCAGTGCCTCATTGGGCGATAGGCAGCCGATGGCAGTTAGGCAGAGCAGGAGTGCGGCGGTTTGAAAGTAGCGTAGCATGGCCTTAGATTTTAAGTGTGAAAAGATGTAGCGGCCAGGATTTTTCTTTTTTCTATGGGTAAATATACGCCGAAAGGGATACCCTGTAAAGGCACGATGAGTTAGCGTGTTGTTAAAAAAATGACAGCTTTTCACCTTATATACTAATAGGTGGAAAATCCGAAGTTAAGCTCGGCAATGCGACTACCCTGCCCAGCCCTCCTTGTCCAAGCTCCGGTACTGAATCGCCTCGGCAATGTGCTCAATCTTAATCTCTGGGCTGGCGACCAAATCGGCACTGGTGCGGGCCACCTTCAGGATGCGGTCGTAGGCACGGGCCGAAAGTTTTTGCACCTCCATTGCTTTTTTCAACAAAGCCACGCCCGCCGAATTGAGTTGGCAGACCTCTCGCACGAGGCGGCTCGGCATTTGTGCGTTGCAAAACACGCCTTTGTATTCCTTGAAGCGCTCCGCTTGAATTTCACGGGCACGCATGACGCCATCCACAATCTCCTTGCTGGTACGGGCGGGGGCATCGTACTTGGCCAATTCTTCATAAGAAACTGGCGTCACCTCCACATGCAGGTCAATGCGGTCGAGCAGTGGGCCGCTGATTTTGCTCAGGTAGCGCTTCACCACGCCGGGGCCACAGACGCAGTCCTTCGTCGGGTGGTTGTAATAGCCGCAGGGGCAGGGGTTCATGCTGGCGATGAGCATGAAATTGGCGGGGTAGTCAATGCTCACTTTTGCCCTCGAAATAGTGACCCGCCGCTCCTCCATCGGCTGCCGCAGCACCTCCAGCACCGAGCGTTTGAACTCCGGCAATTCGTCCAAAAACAAGACGCCATTGTGCGCCAGTGAAATCTCGCCCGGCATGGGGATGGAGCCTCCGCCCACCAGTGCCACATCGCTGATGGTATGGTGCGGCGAGCGGAACGGCCTTGTGGAAATCAACGACGACTCTGGTGGCAGTACCCCGGAAACCGAGTGAATCTTGGTCGTTTCCAATGCTTCCAGGAGCGTGAGCTGCGGTAAAATGGTGGGCATGCGGCGGGCGAGCATGGTCTTGCCAGCGCCCGGCGGCCCGATGAGGATGGCGTTGTGGCCGCCCGCTGCAGCGATTTCGAGGGCACGTTTCACATTGTCCTGCCCCTTCACGTCGGAGAAGTCCACATTGAAAATCTCTTGGTTTTGGGCAAACTCCTCACGGGTATCCACCATGGTAGGCTCAAGGGTAATGCGGCCATTGAGAAAGTCCACGGCTTCGAGCAGGGTGGTCACGCCGTACACCTCCAAGTTGTTGACGATGGCGGCCTCCCTGGCATTTTGTTTTGGTAAAATAATGCCCTTGTACTTCTCGGCCCTCGCTTGAATGGCGATGGGAAGCGCCCCTTTTATTGGCCGAAGGCTGCCATCCAGCGACAGCTCGCCCATCATGATGTATTTGTCCAGTTCCAAATGGCTGATTTGCTCTTGGGCCGCCAGTATTCCAATGGCAATGGGCAGGTCGTAGGCCGACCCCTCCTTGCGAATATCGGCAGGGGCGAGGTTGATGACCATTTTCATGCGCATCATCTGGTACTTGATGCTCTTCATGGCAGTCTCGATGCGGGGAAAACTCTCCTTGACGACGTTGTCGGGCAGCCCGACGAGGTGGTACCAAGGGCCTGTGGGCGGGGGTTGGCCTCCTGCGCTTACTTCTACGGTTATCGTTTGGGCATCAACGCCATGGACGGCGCTGGCGTAGGTTTTTACGAGCATTGGGTTTTCTCATTTTCACAAGGATCGAATGAACAGGTTCCCTTCGGGAATGACAATCATAAAAGTCTCGACCAGCCCAGACCACCCTCAGTGTTTGTTTGTGTTATTGCTTGCGCCAAATATCAACCAAAAAAACAAATTTCTCGCAGCTACTGCCACAAATTTTTACCCGAAAAGCGTTGGCGGCTCGGGCACTTCCAGGTGCATCTCCGGCAAGTCGTGGGTCACGGCGTTCACTTTCGCTGATACCCGGTACTTCCTTATTATATGGTCTTGCGGGGTTTGGAGCAGGGCCAGCACCTCGTCGAGGTCGTCCGATTCGAGCCACTGTTTTTGCTGTTCGGGCGTGGTGAGCAGCACGGGCATCCGGTCGTGGAGGTCGGCCATGTCGGCGTTGGCGTCGGTGGTGATGATGGAGAAGGTCTTGAGGCCGTAGTCGCCTTTGTACCAAACATCCCAAACCCCGGCGAAGAGCATCAGCTCGTTGTTTTTCAGCAAAATACGGTAAGGCACCTTGCCGCCGCCCTCCCTGCGCCACTCGTAAAAACTATCGGCTGGCACGAGGCAGCGCCGCTTTCGGATGGGCACCCGGAACGAAGGCTTCGCCTCGATGCCCTCCCGCCGAGCATTGATGAGGCGGCCTGCGTTTTTGCCATCCTCCGACCAGTGCGGCACGAGGCCCCAAGCTAAGTACTGGAACCGCTCCGGCTGGTCATCCGTCACCACATAGGCGTGTTGGGTGGGGGCGATGTTGTAGCTGGGGCGCAGCGTGTCCGGCACTTCCACGAATGGGAGCTGCTGCTGGATTTTTTCTTTAGAAGTGGCCAATGAGAATCGTCCGCACATGTTTTTTCAAGAAAAAATTTGAAAGTGAAAAGTAAAAATGAGCCTGCGAAATCCCGTGCCGCAAGGTCGGGAAGTAGGGCTACCGCTGGCTTGTTTATGAATGAAACCAAGTATTGCAAGCTGTTTTTTCTGCACAAACACGCCTTGTTGCCCAACACGATTCCACAACATGCCCAAGGATGTCCACAACAAATATTTAAGCCCGAAAACAAATCGTTGGGAGCGCCTTGGAACCGTTATCAACACGACTAAAAATGCGCTTTCATAAAGGTATAAAAATCAGCGTTTTAGCAAAAAGCTCTACCAACAGTTTTTGTGGGGAAGCATGTGGAAGCCAAGGGAACTTGCCAACAACCATACAGTTGGTACGTGTAGCTTTCGATTTTTAAGGTACACATGAAATGGGTTTTGTGTGGGCAACCCCATGTTCCGTAAATGTTAACCGAAAGTTATCCCAAAGCCCAAAACAAGTTTTTCTCCCCACTGTTCCTTCTCCACAGCATGTGAAAAAACGGCCTAAACCATTGACAGCGAACGCCCCACCGTGTTGGCCGACTGTGGATGGACGGGGCAGTTATCAAGGTTTGGATTTGGCACTAAAAAAGACCCCCGAATTCTCCACATACCAACACCCTTAATAATAAGAGGCTTTTGAATCTTTTTTAAAAAGAAACTATCAATACCTATTACATGTGACACTGCCGTGAGATTCGGTCAAACAAAACAATTTAGTTTTACCCAAAATTTTAGCTCGATGAATGCAAGCGCTACTTCGTTTCAAATTGCAAGACCCGTCCGGATTTGGTTGCTTACGGGCGTGGTCATGGTCTTTTTCCAGGTGGTCATCGGCGGCGTCACCCGCCTCACCGACTCTGGCCTGAGCATCACCGAATGGGCCGTCATACAGGGCACGCTGCCGCCGCTCAACGAGGCCGAGTGGCAGGTGGCCTTCGACAAGTACAAAGTGGCTGCCAAGAAGCAGTTCGAGACCCTCCATGCCGACATGACGCTGCCGGAATTCAAGGTCATCTTCTTTTGGGAATACGGTCATCGGCTCTGGGCGAGGATGATGGGTTTTGTGTTCCTGTTTCCCTTCCTTTGGTTTTTGTTGAAAAAGCAGTTGCCCGGCTGGCTGCTGCGTCGGCTCGGCGTGGTCATTGGGCTGGCCATGCTGGCGGCGGTCTTCGGTTGGATCATGGTGGCCAGCGGCCTCAACAACGACAATCGCACTTGGGTGAGCGCCTACAAGCTCGTGACGCACCTAGGCATCGCCACGGCGCTGTTTGCGTACCTCTACTGGACGTGGCTCCGGGCGGCGCAGCCCGTGGCCGTAGATGGCCACCTAGCGGGCCTGCGGCGGCTCGGTTGGTGGGTGGCGGCAGTGCTTTTCGTTCAGATTGCCTTCGGCGGGTTGATGGCGGGCATGAGGGCTGGCCTCATCCATGCGCATTTCCCGGTGTTCATCGAATGGGGGCGGTTCTGGCAGGTGCTGACAGCCTCGCCCGTTGATTCCGCACAGCTGCTCGACTACGAGCCTCAGCAGAGCATCAAGGCGGTGGTGCAGCTCCTGCACCGTGGCATGGCTTGGGTGCTGGTGGTACTTTCCGTGATACTGTTTTTGAAAATCAGGCGGGAATCGGTTTCCAAGCAGCTCCAGCTCGGTGGAAACCTGCTGATGGGGATGCTTTTCGTCCAGTTTTTGCTCGGTGTGTTGACGATTATCAACTGTGTTGGGCGGGTGCCGTTGTTCTGGGGTGCGGTGCACCAAGCAGGTGCGCTGGTGCTTTTGGCAGTGGTTTTGTCCGTAAATTACCAGTTTTCAAAAAGCGTAAAACGTTGATTGTTGAAAATCATGTTGGTAACTGACACAAATCACGTAGTCACCTTTTTTTGGTATGTATTGTTTTGAAAAACAAGTGCTTAAATTGATGCGTCAGGAGCTGGTGGGGAGGGAAGATTGTTGATAAACTTGTTGGTAACATCATTCTTAAACACTTTTCCACAGTGTTTTTTACCTTATGTTTTATTTTATTGGGTAAAACTAGGGAAATGATAAGCGTTATAGATTATTTGAAAAACACTTATGATTATCAACAATTGTGGATAAGTGTGTTGGTAAGTGTGTGTTTCCCACCACTATTTTGCATGGCAGTAAGATGGAAAATTCATGGTCGAGGATTGAAACGGGGTTGGGCGGTACCAGGTTGCGGTGGTTGAAAACAAATTATTCGATAGTACTTAAAAAAACTATTTTTGCCGCAATTGCCTAACAATTCAACAGCTAAATGGAGTATTCTGTCACTGAAGAAGGCGGATTTAAGTACATCGAAACCAAAGGTGGAACGCAGAACCTGCTCCTGCTGCATGGCCTCTTTGGTGCGTTGAGTAATTTTTCCGGCATACTCCAGCATTTCGGCCAGCGGTACAACGTCATCGTGCCAATGCTCCCGATTTTCGACATGCCATTCCGCAAGCTCTCCGTTTCTGGCTTGGTGGACCACGTAGCGGCATTTGTTGAAAAAAAGGGCTACACCAAAGTGCATTTGCTCGGCAATTCCTTGGGCGGTCACATCTCCCTGCTCTACGCCTTGGCGCACCCAGAGCGCATCGCATCCATCACCCTCACTGGCAGTTCCGGCCTCTTCGAAAGTGCGATGGGCTCCACCTTCCCCAAGCGGGGCGACTACGACTATATCAAGAAAAAAGCCGAAGACACCTTCTACGACCCTGCCACTGCGACCAAGGACTTGGTGGACGAGATTTTCAATACCGTCAACGACCGCAACAAGGCCATCCGGGTAGTGGCCACCGCCAAGTCGGCCATCCGCCACAACCTGCGGGAGCGCCTCCACACCATCACCGCACCTACCCTGCTCATCTGGGGCAAGGACGACCAAGTGACCCCCGCCTTCGTCGGCGAGGAGTTCCATGAGCGCATCAAAAACTCCCGGCTTTTTATGTTGGAAAAATGCGGACATGCGCCCATGATGGAGCATCCGGGGGTTTTCAATGCCCATTTGGAGACATTCTTAAAAGAGGTCGTTGGCTAAGTTGTTGTATTGTTGTATTGTTGTATTGTTCTCGTGACATATAACAATATAACAATCAAGCAATTCAACAATTACACTATCTCCTTACACGCCCGATAAATATCTGCCCACTCCTTTCGTTCCTTCACCACCGTTTCCAAGTATTCCAGCCAGATATTTTTGTCCTGAACAGGGTCTTTCACGATAGCGCCCGTGATGCCCGCCGCCAAGTCGTGCGCCCGCAGCGTACCATCGCCGAAGTGAACGGCCAATGCCTGCCCGCTGTGTACCACCGAAATGGCCTCGGCAGTGCTCAGGGTTGCGCCCGGCGACTTCAGCTTGGTGCGCCCGTCCTCCGTTTTTCCGCTCCGCAATTCCCTAAAAATGGTCACCAACCGCTCGATTTCCTTCACGGGGGCCGAGTTCGGTGGCAGTTCCAGCGATGTTCCAATTTTTTCAACCCTCGTTTTCACGATGTTCACTTCCTCGGCGAGCGTGGCTGGCAGCGGCATTACCACCGTGTTGAAGCGGCGGCGCAGGGCGCTCGACAGGTCGTTGATGCCACGGTCACGGTCGTTGGCGGTGGCGATGACGTTGAAGCCACGGCGGGCCTGCACCTCCGTGTTCAGTTCCGGCACAGGCAACATTTTTTCCGATAAAATGGTGATGAGGGCATCTTGCACATCGCTGGGCATACGGGTCAGCTCCTCAATGCGGGCGATTTTGCCTTCCCGCATGGCGTTCATCACGGGGCTGGGCACGAGTGCGTTTTGGCTGGGGCCTTCGGCCAAAAGGCGGGCGTAGTTCCAGCCGTAGCGCAGTGCTTCCTCGCTCATGCCCGCAGTGCCCTGCACCAGCCGGGTGCTGTCGCCGGAGATGGCAGCGGCTAGGTGCTCGGCCACCCAGGTCTTGGCCGTGCCGGGGATGCCGATGAGCAGCAGCGCCCGGTCGGTGGCCAGCGTGGCCACTGCTATTTCGATGAGGCGGCGCTGGCCGAAATATTTAGGCTCTACCTCGGTGCCATCGGGCAGCTTGCCGCCCAGCAGGTAGGTCACTACGGCCCACGGTGACATTTGCCAGTTGGAGGGCCGCTGGTGGTCGTCGGTGGCGATGAGCGCTTTCAACTCGTGTGCGTACACCTGTTCGGCGTGGGGGCGGAGTATTTGTTCGTCAATCATTCGTTTGAAGTTAAAAGACAAAAGTGCAGGGACGAAGGTAAAAAGTTTGGGCGGGGATGGTCGGCTGCTGTTTTGGGTATTGGTGCTGGGTAAATAAGTTAAATTTTTTCCATTTTAATGAAAATAATTTGTAAAAAACTGATTTTTAACATCTTGTGAAAGAGTTTGGCAAATTAATTGATATTTTTATTAATACGTTACTATGAACAACAAAAGCCTGGAACATTATTTTTTACCAGCGCACAGCGTTGTTTCAAGAGTGAGCAAGCTCAGATACCCGCCTTGCCCAAGCCTGCCAGCACCGATGCGCTACAATCGCCGAGTAAACTATGAGAAAGTCACCAATCACTATGCTTGTATTGGCATTAGCCACCAACCTGCTTTGCGGCCAAGACCAAGTTTTTCAAGAGAAAGCTGGCTTTGAGCTAGAGTCGCAAAATTACTTCGAACAAGCCGAGGAGCTTTACCATTCTGGGGAAAAGGAAATGGCTGCCGAGAGCTACTCGTTGGCCTATGCCGCCGACCCCAGCGACCCCAAGCCATTGTACAACCTTGCGCTCACGCATTTTGAGTTGGAAGATTATGGAAAAGCAGCAGTAGCGCTCGAAAAGCTGTTCTTGCTGAACCCTACCGATACGGCTGCGATGGGGCTTTACGGCCACACGCTGTTGCAGTGCGGCAAGGCGGCCGAAGCCGTGGCGTGCTTCGATGTGGTGCTCTACACCGAGGCTACCGATGCCCTGTTCGTTGACCGTGCACTGGCCAATATCAGCCTAAACCGCACCAATGATGCCATGCGGGACTTTGATGAGGCCCTGCGGCTGAATCCCCACAATTTTGAGGCATGCCTTGGTAAGGGTACTGTTTATAGGGACTTGAACCAGCCAAAACTGGCCATTGCTTGGCTCGAAAAAGCGCTGACAGCTAGGCCCGGCGATGCTTCGGCATTGAGCAACCTCGCCATTGTCAAATATCAAGTGGGCGAAAAAGAAGAGGCCATGGACTGCTTCAGGAGGGCACTGCAATCGGCCAAAATCAGTGAAATATACCTCAAAAGGGCGCAGTGTTACCTGCTCGAACGCAATTTCAGCGATGCCATAGCCGATGCGCGGGAGGCCATGCTGCTGGATGGTGAAAACCCAGCTGTGTACGCCTTCATCGGCGACGTGGAAATTGAAAAGTCAGACTACGAGGCTGCCATTGAAAGCTTCGGTGTGGCCATTGACCTAAAACCTGACCAAGCAGACTACTACATGGGCAGGGCTTCGGCCAGTATCAAGCACGAGCTTTATTATGAAGCCGTGAACGACCTCTACCGGGCGCTCGACTTGAAGCCTTTCAGCACCGATGCCCGTAAAATGCTGCAAGATGTCTATAGCCGCATTGATGCGGAGATGCTAGGACAGTCGGGCCGTTGAATTACCATTGAATCAAAATTTTTTCAGCATCAATATTCCTCATTCCCGGAATAAGCCGGGTCGCAGTAGCTGCGGCCCGGTTTTTTTATGCCCTGTTTGAAGTCAGGGTCAAACAGCCTTGTACTTTTCATGCTGCCGTTTTTTTTTTGATATTATGCTTTTGTTTATTGTGAAGCGTTACACTACATTTGCCAGACGAGGCTATGAATATTTATTTTAACTTGGATGTTGAGATTTAAAACGAACGCAATTTTTTACAAAACTTACTGATACTATGTTTTCTGCTACACCACCCACCCGTACCCGGTACTCCGATGCCGAGCTAGAAGAGTTCAGGGTCATCATCATCGAAAAACTGGAAAAGGCCCAGCTCCAGCTCAAGTACTACCTGCTCCAGTTGACAGAACTGGCCGACAATGAGGACGCCAAAATCAAGAACATGGACGATGCGGTAGGCTCCGTGGAACGGGAGTACGTCAACTCGCTGGCCGCCCGGCAGCGCAACCTCATACAGCACCTCGACAATGCCCTGCTGCGCATCCAGAACAAGGTTTATGGCGTGTGCAGGGCCACTGGAAAGCTGATTGCGAAAGAGCGGCTGCTCGCCGTGCCTCATGCCACCCTGAGCATGGATGCCAAGCGGATGGGGCTTTCCTAGGCTTTTTTTGATGGCTTCGGGTACTGATAGCGATTGTGTCATTGGCGCAATCGCTATTTTTATTTTCACAATGCGCAAACAATTTTGAACT
>JALOMF010000525.1 GCA_025455635.1 Saprospiraceae bacterium
TGCTTGTTGGTGGCGTTTGCCCTCAAAAAAGGCATAAAATTAACATTGGTTATGCTTTGGGACGGTTGGCCAATGTCCAAGGCTGCACCAGCGGCCACTCCCTTTACGAAGTAATAGCCGAGCTGGGTGTTCAACCCATAAATTCCCCGGCTTTTCTGAAAATCGTTTGCCGTAAAATGGTCGAATTGAAACCCACCATTTATCAGCCAATCCCCTTTGTACCCTTGCGCCAGCAAAGAAAAAGGGCCAAAAAACAAGCATAGTAGTAAGATTGAGCGGTTCATAAAATTGTATTTAGTGGATGAAATAATCATTGCTTGCCCATCGCAAATGCCGCTGCCCCCGTCGCCCCGGCAAACTCCCCGAACCTCGCCTGCACGATGCGCACCTGTTTGCCCGAAGGGCGCCACTCGTACAAGTCCACGAAGCTTTGCAGGGGACGAAACAAGTCGTCGCCTGCCTTGGTGATGCCGCCGCCCAGCACGATGACCTCTGGCGAAAGCAGGTTGGTGATGGAGCAGAGGTTGACGGCCAGTTTTTGCACGGAATCGAGCCAGAGCCAAGTGCCGAAATGGTCGCCCTGCTGGTAGGCGGCCACCAGCTCGTAGGTACTCTGGAAGCGACCGTGCGAGCGCCGCAGCACTGATTCATTGCCGATATGCTCCTCGATGGAACCGGGCATCCCGGTGGCGTCCCAATGCACGTCGTTGGCGTTCACGGTGGTGTGGCCCACGTGCCCGGCCAGTTGGTAGTGGCCCTGGTACAGCTCGCCACCGATGACCACCCCGCCGCCAACGCCCGTGCCAAGCGTGAGCAGTACGGCGTTTTTCACGGCTTGGGCTGCGCCAAAACGCACCTCTGCCACGGTGGCGGCGTGCCCATCGTTGAGCACCCAGACCCGCTCGCCGAAGTAGTCCGACCAGTCGAAATGTTCCAGCCCGAAGAGCCTGCCGGGCATGCAGGCGATGGCCGTGTTGTCGGCATTGGCGAGGCCGGGGGCCGATATGCCGATAGCTGTTTCGACTTCGCCAAATTCTTTTTTCAATTCAAAAAACACGTCACGCACGGCACATTTCCACACCCATTCGTCCTCAGCCTGGTAGTGCTGCCCGGTGCTGCGGGTGCTCTGGTGCAGGTGGTTGCCTGCTTGGTCAATCACGACCGTTTTGATATTGGTGCCGCCGATGTCGAGGCCGATGGAGAGGGACATTGGGTGTTGGTTGAAGTTGTTGAATTGGTTGAAGTTGGGGGCTTTGGCAAATGACGGAATAATTTCCTAATTCCCCAATTTCCTAATTCCCCAATTTCCACCCACCATCCACGGCGATGACTTGTCCGGTGATGAAGCTGGCGGCATCGGAGAGCAGGAGCGATGCCAGTCCGTCGAGGTCGTGGGGCAGTCCGGCACGGCCACCGTCGAGGGGCTGGCGCTGGCGCACGTACTGCATGATGGCGTCGTTCTGCACGGCCCGCTGCGCCATGGGCGTGTCGGTGAGGGCCGGGGCGATGACGTTGGCCCGGATGTTTTGCGGAGCGTAATATGCGGCGATGCTCTTGGTGAAACCCTCGATGGCGGCTTTGGCGGCGGCGTAGGCGTGGGTGGCAAAAAATTGTGGTGCGGGCGAAAATGCCAGCGCTGACCCCATGTTGAGCAGTGCGCCGCCCGTTTTTTGCATTAAAAATTGCCGCACGGCGGCCCGGTTGGAAAGCATGACGGAGCTGAGGTTGAGCTGGAAAGTGCGCTCCCAGCCTTCGAGCGTGAGGTCGTGCAGGGGGCCATCGCCGAAGCGCCTGCCGCTGCCGCCCGCCACGTGGTACAGCCCGTCGAGGCTGCCGAACCGCTCGGCGCAATGGGCAATGGCGGCCTCGGCTTGGCCTTCCTCGGTGGCGTCGCCCGTGAGCACGGTGGCGCTTGGCCCCAGTTCAAGGGCAGCTTGGCCAGCAGCGGCTTCGCCCAGCCCCAGTGCCACGATATTGGCGCCAGCCCGCTGAAATGCCAGCGCTGCGGACAGTCCCATGCCCGACGTGCCCCCGATGATGACGATGTTTTTGTTGGATAGCATAGAAAATAGCTGATGGGCGAAGTTAGTTTTTTTGCCAAAACAAAAAATAAAACGCCACTTGGTGACCTGACCAAGTGGCGTTCCAATCCGAAATCGTAAATCCGGAATCCAATCATTCCACCCTGCCCCTGATGTTCCAGTTGACGCCTTCGCCGGTGCGCTCTTGGTAGGTGAGCCAGCTGAGGTCGGCGCCAGAGAAGAGCCAGTCGCCGTTGGTCCTGCGGGGGCCAGCGTCGCAGCCGATGGTGTTGATGCGGGCTGGATGCTCAACGTACACCCCAATCCAAAGGTCTTCGCCAGTGATGGTTTGTGCCGGCGAGAGCTTGAAGGTGTTCCATTGGCCGGGGGTAATGGAGTTGAGCACGTCACCGTCGTAGAACTTGGAGCCGGGCGTGGAGGCCGAGCCTTGGCCGTAGAGGCGGAGGTAGCAGGCTTCGGGCAGGTTGCCGACGAAAACCTCTACCTCGGTCAGCTTTTTGCCGATGTGCTCGGCCATGGTGCTGGCGGGGAAGCGCACGGCAAGCTCGTGCTCACCGGCATCCAGCAGCGGGCCGGAGGCGTTGGCGTTGTCGTATTTGAGGGTGACTGGCCCGGTGGTGCCGTTGTCGTCGTCTTTGCAGGCGCCGATAGCGAGTAGGGCCAAGAGGAGGAAAAATTGCGTGAATTTCATGTGCTTTAGATTGATTGATGATGGAAAAAGTCGGTGCAAAACCCAGGGCAATGCACCTGCATCTGTTGGCACAAAGCTAACGACCTTATCGGCGAGGCATGTCTTGCATGGCAGCTAAATATTTGTTAAAGCACAAAAAAAAGTCGGCAGGAAGCGCATGCTTCGAGCCGACTATTACTTGGTCTTTTTTTGCTTTTGGATATGCGATAGGGTGGAGCGTGTTTAGAGAGTGTTGTTTCGCCGGGCCTGTCCAGATTAGGTTAAAAAAGGGAGCGTGCATCTTATTTGAGCGTGCTGAAAACCCGAGCGTGTGTCTAATTCGTTTTTAACTTCGCTTAAAGGTATTACTTGAAAATGTGGAATACTACGCCGAAACAACAACCCTGTTGTTCGAGCTAATAACTGTGCAGAATTGTCGGTTCTTGAACAAATGCGGCATTAGTCCTTCGAGCCGAGAAATTCAAGAAATTGCCCCTCAAAGTCGTCCATTTTCCCTACGGAGATGGGTGCCTTGGAGCCATTTTTAAAGTGGATGACGCCGTTGCGGCCTGTGCGCTCGTACCGTTCGACGTGGCTTAGGTTGGCGACATAGCTGTGGTGGCTGCGGCAAAATAGCCGGGCGGGCAGTTGTTCTTCGATGTCTTTCAGGGTTCTTGAGGCGGTAAACCGGGTGGTTTTCGAGTCTTTCAG
>JALOMF010000526.1 GCA_025455635.1 Saprospiraceae bacterium
CAGGCGGCCCGGCGTGGCGATGAGCACTTCGACGCCCTGCATTTGTATCATCTGCGGGTTGATGGACACGCCGCCGAAGACCGACAGGCATTTCACGGGACGGGGCAGCCCCTCGCTGAACTGTTGGAACACCTCGCCGACTTGCATGGCCAGTTCCCTCGTGGGTACTAGCACCAGGGCGGTGATGTGGCGGTTCTTGGCGGGCGGTTTTTGCTGGAACTGCTGCAAGATGGGTAGGGCGAAGCTGGCCGTCTTCCCCGACCCCGTTTGGGCCACGCCGAGCACGTCCTTGCCCGCCAAAATCGCAGGAATGGCGGCAGCTTGGATGGGGCGGGGCGTTTCGAGGCCGTTGTTTTTCACCGAGGCCAACAAGGGGGCGGACAAGCCGAGTTCGGAAAAGGTCATGGTTGAAAATTTGCGGCGAAGGTAAGTGGATATAGTAGATTTACGATTTTGGATTTGCGATTCACGATTGGGCAACTGCTTGAAATTCAATCAATTGCATTGAAATAAAAACCTAAACTATTTTCGGTTGGCTACTTAATGCGCTTGAAAGGGCAAAAAAAATCAGGTCATCTTGTCCATTCCGAAGCGGCTCAATCGTCTTCTTGTAAACTCGCTCATGTTGATTTGGCAAACGGACAAATCAAAAATATTTCCCAAAACCCACTGACATAATGCTGTCAGTGAACGGTATTTCCTTTGCGGGGTAACTGGATTTAATAGGATTCGAAAAGAAAAAGGAGGTGGCCGCCTTCGTCCGGCCAAAATGGCTGCTCGTCAAAAAAAGCGGGCATCGGCAACTATCGGCCAGCTTCTTTGTCTCTTCGATTTCACATTTTTTCACCTGACTCACAAAATTGTATGAAAATCACCAACCTCTGTTTTCTCCTCCTCTGCGCGTCCGTCATTGCGCAAGCGCAAACCTCCAGCATCAAGGGCAAACTGAACGACGCCAGCGGCTCGCCCGTCGTTTTTGCCAATGTGGCGCTGTTCAACGCCGCCGATAGCCTCCTCCAAAAAGTGGAGACGACCGACGAGAACGGCAATTTCAACTTGCAGCGCCTCAAGGCGGGCAGCTACTACCTCACGGCCAGCTTCGTGGGCATGTCCGATTTCCGCAAGGACGGCATCAGCCTCGCCGATGGCCAGGCGCTCGACCTCGGCACCGTGGCCTTCAAGGCGTCGGCGGTGGAACTGGCCACGGCCACCGTCACCACCAGCCGCCCGATGGTGGAGGTGAAGTCTGACCGCACGGTGTTCAACGTGGAAGGCACCATCAACAGCACGGGCAACGACGCCTTTTCGCTGCTGCGCAAAGCCCCCAGCGTCATGGTGGACAACAACGACAATATCAGCCTGCTGGGGCGGGCCGGGGTGCTGCTCTACGTGGACGGCAAGCGCCTCCCGCTCACCGGACAAGACCTCGTGAACTACCTCCAGAACCTGCCTGCCGACCAGATTGAACGCTTCGACATCATCACCAGCCCCGGTGCCAAGTACGAGGCCGAGGGCAATGCGGGCATCATTGACATCCGGCTGAAGCGGGACAAAAGCCTCGGCGCCAACGGCAGCCTCAGCGGCAATATCAGCCAAGGGCAGCGCTTGCGCAAAAACCTGAGCGGCACGGGCAATTTCAGGAACAAAATCATGAACACCTTCGGCTCGGCGGGCATCGGCGATGGCGAGGGCATCAACGACATGCAGTTCAACAGCTACCAAAACGGCCTGCAACTCGGCGAAACAAACTTGAACCGCCCCGAATGGGACTACTACAACCTGCGCCTCGGCACCGATTTCTTTTTGGGCAAACACCACACGGTCGGCTTCCTCGTGAACGCCAACAAAGGCGACAACATCAACAAGACCGTGAACCGGATTACGATACGGCAGGCGGCTTCGTCAAACTCGGCCTTCGACAGCATCTTGGTGGCCAACACCTTGAACGAGGGCACCGGCAAGCAGCACACCTACAACGTCAACTACCGCTTCGACAATGCCAAGGGCCGCAGCCTCAACCTTGATTTCGACTACGGCGCCTACCGCAACACCAGCGAGCGTTTTCAAAGCAATGAATACTTTGACAACGAGGAGAACGAGGTGCTTTCGGGCTTGGTCACCAATTTCGACACGCCGACCGACATTGATATTTACACCGCCAAACTCGATTTCGAGGACGACCTCTGGGGCGGCAAGCTCGGCGCTGGCACCAAGTTCAGCCGGGTAGCTTCCGACAATACTTTCCTTGTTTTTGATGAAATAAACGGCTCGATGGTGCGCAACGACCGCCGCTCCAACCAGTTCGACTACGACGAAAACGTCTATGCTGGCTACGTGAACTACAACCGCCAGTTGAACCAAAAATGGAGCATGAACGCTGGCCTGCGTGCCGAGCAGACCGACGCCGAGGGGTACCTCCAAGCCTTCCTCGACTCGCTGCAAGAAGACCCCGTGAAGCTGGACTACCTCAGTTGGTTCCCCAGTGCGGGCCTCACTTGGCAAGCCGCCGAGATGCACTCCTTCAACCTCAACTATGGCCGCCGCATCAACCGCCCGGACTACAACGTGCTGAACCCGTTCTACAACCAACTCAGCCAGTTGTCGTTTGAAAAAGGCAACCCCCGCCTGCGCCCCGAAATCGTGAACAACCTCGAACTGGGCTACACCTGGAAGTACATGTACAACGTCAAGCTCGGCTACAGCCTGACCGAAGACCAAATCACCCGGCTCATCGGCCCCGACGACAGCGACCCACGGGCCAGCTTCATCAACTGGGACAACCTCGCCACGCAGACCGTCTGGAGCCTCAGCATCAGCGCCCCCGTGCAAATCAACAAATGGTGGAACGCCTATTTCAACGGCAATTTCAACCACATTGATAACCAGGCCGACTACGGCGACGGCAAGGTGGTGGACGTGCAGGCGTTCTCCTACTCCATCTACCAACAGCACACTTTCGACCTGCCAGCGGGCTTCAAGCTGGAGCTTTCGGGCTGGTACAGCGGCCCCGGTGTTTGGGGCGGGGTGTTCGTGTACGACCCCAGTTACAGCGTTGACCTCGGTGTGCAGAAGAAATTCATGAACGACAAGCTGACCCTGCGCCTCAGTGCCAACGACATTTTCTTCCAGTCGTGGTGGAGCGGCGTCTCTGAGTTCGATGGCATGGTGAGCAAAGGCTCCGGCAAATGGGACAGCCGTCGGGTTGGGGCCAGTGCCAGTTACCGTTTTGGCAACGACAACGTGAAGTCTCGCCAGCGCCAAACGGGCCTGGAAGAAGAGGGCAAGCGGGCTGGTAGCGGGAATAATTAGCCCAGTAGTCGGGAAGTTCATTTCCCAACAGCTTTTGTAGTCGGGAAATTTATTTCCCGATAGCAGCAAAAACCTGTTGGGAAATGAATTTCCCAACTAC
>JALOMF010000053.1 GCA_025455635.1 Saprospiraceae bacterium
ACGTATGTTGGGACATAGTGGCAGGACAAGATCTAGCACGTATTTTCAAATATCTATCGGAAAATGCTTCGGAAGATGTTGCTCGTAAACTCAAAAAATCAATCGTTACCGCTGTGGATGGGCTTCGTAAGAATCCCGGTCGTTTTCCCTTGGAGAAACAGCTGCTCCATACTGGCAAGCAGTTTAGATTCATCAAGGTTGGAGCTTACAAAATCACCTACCTCTTTACTGGCACTGAAAGCATCGTACTTCGGATTTACCACACAAAACGGGACCCTTCCAAAATTTTGAAGGACTTGAAATAAGCACCCGATTCCCCTTAGAAAACCACCCCTTTCATTTCTCATTCCCACTTTCTACCTTCGCAACTTGCCACCTATTTCTTCAAACCGGGCAAACCCTGCGTTTGCCCTATCAAAACGAAAGACATGAACCACCGCAAGATTTTCTATTGGTCCATCACCGTCGCATTGGCGGGCTTCCTTTTTGGCTTTGATACGGTCGTGATTTCAGGTGCCGACCTCTCTTTGCAGGAGCTTTGGCAGCGGGGCGAGCTGTTCCACGGCTTCGTGGTGATGGCCTCGGCGCTTTGGGGCACGGTCGTGGGTGCCCTGCTCGGCGGCATACCCACCGACAAATGGGGCCGCAAAAAGACCCTGTTTTGGATAGGCATTTTCTATTTCGTCTCAGCGGTAGGCTCGGCCCTCGCCAACGACCCTTGGGTCTTCGCCATCTTCCGTTTCATCGGCGGGCTTGCCGTCGGGGCGTCCACCATTGCAGCGCCGGCCTATATCTCCGAAATTGCGCCAGCCAGCAACCGGGGCCGCCTCGTGGCGCTTTACCAGTTCAATATCGTGTTCGGCATCCTGGTCGCCTTCCTCTCCAATTTCCTGCTCAAGGATTTTGGTGCAGAACCTTGGCGTTGGATGATTGGCGCCGAAGCGCTGCCCGCATTCCTCTACACGCTCATGGTGCTCACCGTACCCGAAAGCCCTCGATGGCTCTTGGTAAAAAAACAAGACCGCAAGGCTGCCGCCGAAACCCTCCGTTTGATTGACCCCGACGTTGACCCGGCCATCGAGATGCAGCGCATCGAGGCTGACCACGGGGAGGCCGACAAAACCGAAACCATCTTCAGCCCCAAATACCGAAAGCCCCTGATGCTGGCTTTTTTCATCGCTTTTTTCAACCAGTTTTCGGGCATAAATGCCTTCTTGTACTACGCGCCCCGCATTTTCCAAGACGCTGGATTGGATGAAAGCTCGGCGCTGTTGAGCAGCGTCGGCATTGGCATCGCCAACCTCTTATTCACCTTGATAGGCTTGACGCTCATTGACAAACTGGGCCGAAAGCAACTCATGTATATCGGTTCCGTTGGTTACATCATTTCCTTGTCAATGGTCGCTGCCTCCTTCGGAATGGGCTGGACTGGCATGGCAGTGCCGGGCTTCTTGTTCCTATTCATTGCGTCCCATGCCATTGGACAAGGAGCGGTTATTTGGGTATTCATCGCCGAGATTTTCCCCAACCACCTCCGGGCCAGCGGCCAAGCATTTGGCAGCTCTGTGCATTGGTGGCTGGCCGCCCTCATTCCCGCCCTCATGCCCGTGACGACCAAAACCATCGGCAACGCCACCGTATTTGGATTTTTTGCCGCAATGATGGTGCTGCAACTCCTTTGGGTCTGGCGTAAAATGCCGGAGACAAAGGGCGTTTCGTTGGAGGATTTGGAGAAGCAACTGACGAAGTAGCTCCCTCAATTTCCCAATTTCTAAAATTCCCAATTTCCATTTTTCATGTCAAAACCCACCGTCATCTGTTTCGGCGAAGTCCTCTGGGACCTCCTGCCTAACGGCAAAATAGCCGGAGGCGCACCCATGAACGTCGCCTACCATGCCAACCAGCTTGGCCTTCGCTCCCTCATGGTCAGCCGCATCGGCCACGACGACCTCGGCCTCGAGCTGCTCGATTTTTTGGAGGAGAAAGGCGTCGCCACCCGCTTCGTGCAGCAGGACGACGATGCGCCAACGGGCGTCGTCCATGTCCATTTGGATGAAAAAGGCTCGCCCAGCTACGAAATCGCACAGCCCGCCGCTTGGGATTTCATCGAGCCGGACGAGAAGGTGAGCGCCCTCGTTGGCGCAGCCGATGCCTTCGTGTTTGGCAGCCTTGCCTGCCGCAATGAGCGCAGCCGGGAGACCCTTTTCGACCTGCTCGATGTGGCCAAACTGCGGGTCTTGGATGTGAACCTCCGTGCCCCGTTTTATGACAAAAACCTGCTTGCCGACCTGCTCGTCAAGGCCGACATCGTGAAGATGAACGACGAGGAACTGGCCCTCATCTGCGGCTATTTTTCCAATGCAAAAGGCATGGAAGCGCAGATGAATTTCCTTTTGGAACAGTTCCGGTTGGAGACGCTCATCGTCACCAAAGGCCCGCACGGTGCCGCCTGCCTCGACGCCGACGGCCTGCACGAACAGCCCGGTTTCCAGGTGAAAGTGAAGGACACCATCGGCAGCGGCGATGCGTTTTTGGCCGCCTTCCTAAGTACGAACTTGGACGGCGCCAGTGTTGACGAATCACTGCGGTTTGCTTGCGCAATAGGTGCGCTCGTGGCCACCAAATCGGGTGGCACCCCCGTCATTGACGAAGAGGAACTGGATGAGATTTATGATGCCAATGATGATTTTGAAGCTTGATACTTGATGCTGGTTTTTTGACGCTGAGGGCCGCTGATTTTTATGGTTTTTTATGTTTTTGCGCATCAAAAACCAAACATAAATTATCATATAAATCAGCGTCTTTCAGCGTCAAAAACCTCTTTTTTACGCAGTAAAAACCAATCATAAATTATCATAAAAATCAGCGTCTTTCAGCGTCAAAAATAAACTAACGCACTTGCAATCAACGACTTATGAAATATACACTCCCCTTTATTATAATTATCTTATCCATGCTTGCAGCTTGTCACAACGAACCTGTAACTATTATACCCAACGTGCGAGCTACCGATATTTACGCAGACCGGCACCGCCCACAGTTCCACTTCTCACCGCAGACAGGCTGGATGAACGACCCCAACGGCCTCGTTTTTTACGAAGGCGAATACCACCTGTTCTACCAATACTATCCCGATTCAACCGTCTGGGGGCCAATGCACTGGGCACACGCCGTCAGCCGTGATTTGGTAAAGTGGGAGCACCTGCCCATTGCGCTTTACCCCGATTCGCTGGGCTATATCTTCAGCGGCTCGGCGGTGGTGGACTGGAAGAACACGAGCGGTTTTGGTAAAAACGGGCAGCCGCCGCTTGTGGCCATGTTCACTTACCACGATATGGAGGCAGAGCGGGCGGGCAACGACACCCGTGAGTCGCAGGCCATCGCCTACAGCCTCGACCGGGGGCGCACTTGGGTGAAATACGAGGGCAACCCCGTCATCCCGAACCCCGGCAAGGTGCGGGACTTCCGTGACCCCAAGCTCGTCTGGGATGAGGCCCGCAGCCAGTGGGTGACCACCCTCGCCGTCGGCCAACATGCCGAGCTTTGGGCTTCGCCCGATTTCAAGACGTGGAAAAAACTCAGCGAATTCGGCGCCGACCTCGGCAACCATGAGGGCGTCTGGGAATGCCCCGACATGTTCCCCATCAAGGTAGAAGGCACGGGCGAGCAGCGCTGGGTCATCCTGCAAAACCTGAACCCCGGCGGCCCCAATGGCGGCTCGGCGGTGCAGTATTTTGTCGGCGATTTTGATGGGAAAAACTTCACCGTTGACCCCAGTTTCCTGCCCGATGTGCAGGGCGGCAAGGCCGTCTGGCTCGACCACGGCAAGGACAACTACGCTGGGGTCACTTGGTCGGACGTGCCCGATGGCCGCCGCCTCACCATCGGTTGGATGAGCAACTGGCAGTACGCCCAGCAGGTGCCTACCCTGGCCTGGCGCTCTGCCTGCACCTTGCCCCGTGTGCTCACGCTTCGCAAAACGGCGGTGGGCTATCGGCTGTTTTCGGAGCCTGTGAAAGAACTGGAGGCTTTGCGCCAGCAACACAAAACGCTGGAGCCTACCACGGTGCACCAGTTAGGAGCTAACTTCGAGTTAGCTCCTAACTTACTCGACAGCATTTCCCCTGCCCAAATGGAACTTGTACTGGACATCGAGCCGAGCGCCAATGCCCGATTCTCCGTGGAGCTTTCCAATCCAAAAGGTGAGGTTTACCGCATCGGCTATGATGCTAAGGCCAACCAGTTTTTCAGTGACCGCACCAAGGCTGGCGACCACAGCTTTTCCCCCGATTTTGCGAAGCAGCCAAGCGTGGCGCCCCGTATTTCAAAGGACAAGACCGTACGGATGCACCTCTTCTTCGATGCCGCCAGCGCCGAGCTTTTCGCCGATGGCGGTGCAACGGTGATGACGGAGGTGTTTTTTCCAGGAGTGCGGTTTAATAAGCTGCGATTGGTGGCGGAAGGGGGCGAAGTGAAGGTGGTGAAAGGCGAGGCTTGGGGCTTGGGGCGGATTTGGTGAGGTTGAATTCAAAACTGGTTTTTTTCAGGGTTTCCCCGTGGCCTCCTGCCATATTTGGATTTATATGCCAAAACTGCTTCATCCTCCATTTCCTCTGCATGTTTCCTGCCGGGTATTCCAGTCAAAAGCACCCTTGCCAGAAAACGAAGAAAGCCGACTCACCTGTTGAACTCCCTAACCTGCCTATTGGCACGGGGCGATGAACCATCGGCGTATAGCGGCTCTCCACAGATGCCATATTTGTAAACATCTTCCTCTAGCGTGTCATAGATTTCATAGAGGTGGTGTTCTTCTTGGTTTTGGTGCGAATTGGCGTGGGGCTTCATGCTGACTTGCCTTTAATGAGGTCGGAAAGAGGTGACATCCTTGGCCAGCCCTCGTGGTTGCTGAAAGTCTCATAGCTGACGGTTGGCAGAAAATCGTAGCGTTCGGATGCGGTTTTCAGGCGATGTGCTTTTTCAGCGATGTACAGCAAGGCTTCGAAACTATGTTCTTTCGGCATCTTTGAAGGGTTATTCAAGACCTGCTCATAAAATTCCTTGCCATTGGCAATGGCACAGCAACGGGCGTACAGGAAGCCATCCACAGAAAAATGCTGGCCGTCCTTGTTGTCCCAACCCAATGGCAGTGCAAATTTTTCCCCATCGAGCGCATGAAGTTTTTCTGCCAACAGCTGGTCAAATTGGGCAATGCTGGTTTCCGAAAACAGGCTCAGTGCTTCCACCGCAGGGGCAATTATGCCCTCACTGCGCTTGCGGCCCCAGTCGAGTAAGGAGATAATGCGCCAAAAGGCAGCTTCATCCATGCTGCTGAAAGTAACCGCAGCTGCCGACTCAATACGAACGATGGCCGATGGGTATTTCTCCTGTAAATCCCTGACCACTAAGGGGCTGAGGGACTGAAGCGGTATTTTGATGGCGGTGTGCATACGGGATGATTTTGAGCAAATTTAGGTGTTTTAAGGGAAATATTATTATCAGTCTTTGTACAAAAATCACAGTGTAAATGGCTTTAGGCTTCGCCAAAAACTTGGGGCATCACCCCTTCCTTTTCACCCACCTTTTCCAGCTCAACTGCTCCACGATCTGCGACCAGCCCATGTCCCGCATGGCCCAGTAGGTGAGCGCCAATCCCATCGGGAACACCACGAGGCAGTTCATCCAGGCGGCCACGATGGCGTGGATGACGAAGCGCTCCGCAATGTTTTTACTGAAAATACTGATGACGATGAACAGCATGAAGAACACGATGCTGATGAGCAGCGGGTAGCCGAAGCCGCCCTTGCGCACGATGGCCCCCATCGGTGCGCCCACGAAGAGGAAGATGAAGCAGGCCATGGCCAAGCTGAACTTGGAATGGAACTCGAAGACGTGCTTCACCCTCGATTCACGGGTCTTTTGGAGGGAGCGGAGGGTGGTTTCCGCTTGGTCTTGTATCACGCTCATGGGGCTGCGGGCCTTTTCCACCAGCTCGTCCTGCCTGCTTTTTTCAAAAGTCTCCAAGATGGACTCGTACTCGGTCAGTGGCTTGGTGATGACCTGTTTGTAGCCGTATGGCGTGGGCTTTTTGAGGGGCGGCGCTTTTTTGGCGGCGGTGGTGTCGGGCTTGGTGGCGATGGTCGGCCCTTGGGGTTTGGCGGGCAAATTGCGCACGGGTGGGGCAGTGCTGGGGTTGGGCCGGGCGCCGGGTTTGTCACTGGTGGTATCGGGCTTGGTGGGCTTTGGCTGTGCCTTGGTGGTGTTTGGATTAGCAGCTTTAATGGAGTCAATTTGCGCCTTTCTTTCCTCGGCTTCCTTGGCGCTTTTTTCCCGGTTTTTGGCCACCGATATTTTATTCAAAAAATAAAAATGCCGCATATTGCCCTCTGCCATGCGGCCTGCACGGTCGAGTATTTCCTTGTCGATGGAGTCAATGGCCACCAGCAGTTGGCGGTTGGAGAGCATGGTGTGGTGCGACTTGAAGAGGTTCTCGTCGGTGCGGTCGAGTTCAAACTGGTCGAGGTCGAATACCTTCGTCCACGACTCGAAGGTGGAGCGCATCATGGGGTAGTTGCGCTTGCCCGCCTTGGTGATGGGTTTTGGCTCCGCAATCTGTTGACCCTCAAAGAGTTGCATCACGAAGTACTTATTGTCTTCGGAGCCAGCCATGTGCCCGCTGTCGGCGGATACCATGCTGAGGCGGCCTTGGGCGGCCTCGCTGTTGTCGTAGAGGGTCACTTGCCGGATGGTGCTGTTGTCGGGCAGCTTGTCGCCGATGCGGATGGAAAAGCCCTGGAAATCTTGGTTGAACAGGCTCTCTTCGAGGCTCAGTGCGGGCTTCTGCTGCCGGATGTCGTAGAGGCGGCTCTTGAACTTGAGGTTGGAGACGGGGATAAAATAATTGGAGCTGAAAAACGAGAGCACGGCCACGCCCGCCGTCAGCACCATCAGCGGCCGCATGGTGCGCCACAGCGACACCCCCGCCGACTTCATGCTCGACAGTTCGTAGCGTTCGGCGAGGTTGCCCAATACCATCACCGATGAGATGAGCACCGCCACGGGCAGCGACATCGGTATCATGCTCACCGAGAGGTAGCCCACCAGCTCGGTGAGCAGGAAGAAGCCGACGCCCTTGCCCGCTATTTCGTCAATATAGACCCATAGCGTCTGCATCACGAACACGAAGAGTGCGATGAAGAACGTCACGATGAACGGCCCGACGAACGACGTGATTAGGAGTTTGTCTAGTTTTTTCACAAAAACGGTGCACGGGTTATGGTGGACGGCCAACGGTGGACGGGGCTTTGTGGCCCCGGTCAGCGGCTTTCGTTGGACGAGCATTCACCTTTCCAACGGCAAAACTACGGCTTGAGGTGCAGGTTTTGCTTTTTGATAAGTTTTAGATGGAATTTGCCTGACAATTCAAAGAAATCAAAGTCATTGAAAGCAACCGACGAACCAGTGTTACCTTTGCGTGGTCATTGGGACGAGGCTGATGCCTTCAAGCCTATATTCATTCAATCCTTCAATCCATCAATTGCGCTTACCGACCTACCAGCAAATCGTCACCGCCATCGAGCAGCACCCGTGGGTGCAGGCTGTGCTGAATTGGTCGAAGGCCCGTTCCTTTCCGGGCTTTTTCGGGGTGCCGCTATTTGACGTGGTGGTTTTTGTGTACAACGAATCGCTCCGCAACACGCTTTTTTCGAGGGCAAATGCGATGGCGTTCAGCTTCTTCCTGTCGTTGTTCCCGGCCATCATCTTCCTGTTCACGGTGGCCACCTACCTGCCCATCTACGATACGTTCGAGCATGAAATCAACGGCTATATCAGCCTCATCATGCCCAACAATGCCGGGAAGGAACTTCAGGCCACCATCAAAGAACTGGTCAAGCCCAATTCCAGCTTCCTGTCCATCGGGTTTTTCCTGGCCATTTACTTCTCTTCCAATGGCATGATGGCCATGATGCAGGGCTTCGAGAAGTCGTACACCCGCACCTTCCACGACCGTGCGGGCTGGAAGAAGCGGCTCATCGCCATCGGACTCACCTTGCAGCTCGGACTGCTGCTGGCCGGCTCGGTGGTGCTCATCATCCTCGGCGACCTTTTGCTCAACTGGCTGGTTGACCTCTTCCAAATCAACATCGTCACCAGCGTGGCCATCGGCTTCTTCCGCTGGCTGGTCATACTCACGCTTTTCTATTTTGGCATTGCCCTCATTTACCGCTACGGTGTGGCCATGAAGCGCAAGCTGAAATGGATAACGCCCGGTGCCACCCTCGCCACCATCCTCTCAATACTCACCTCGGTCGGCTTTTCTTTTTATGTAAATGCGTTCAATACCTACAACAAGGTCTATGGCTCCATCGGCACCATCATCGTGCTCATGCTCTGGATTCAGTTGAACTGCCTCATCCTGCAAATCGGCTTTGAACTGAACGCCAGCATCGCCGTGAACCGGGACTTGAAGGCGGAGCAGCCGGTGGTGGAGGAAGAGTGATTCGATTGCGGATTTGGGATTTCGGATTGCGCCTGCCTGTTCGGCAGACAGGGATTTGGGGGAAGTGCCCAATTGCGCTGACTACTTGAGCTATGAACCAGAAAGGGGCGGAGCTATTTGGATTGCGGATTTCGGATTGCGGATTGCGCCTGCCTATTCGGCAGACAGGGATTTGGGGGAAGTGCCCAATTGCGCTGACTACCTGAGCCATGAACCAGAAAGGGGCGGTTTTATTCCGTACGTCCCCTCAATCCGCAATCCGCAATCCGAGATCCGCAATCAAATCGGCTTTTCCAGCATTTTTTTGCTTCCCAAGTAAAAATACCAGCACGCCACGCCCATCAGCACGTGCGCCATGTCCATGTGGTTGAACCAGATGCTGATGGCCCAGATGTTTACGAAGAAAACAGCGCCGATAGTGGCCCAAAGCACACCGAGCAGGAAGAGGCGGCTGCCCTCGTGCCTAGTTTTCAAATAAACATAGCCGTGGAAGCCCCCCGTCACGATGAGGATGCCGTAGGCGGCGTGGCCCATCACGTACAAGAACTCCATGGTGACGACGGAGATGACGAGGAAGAACGCCAGTTCCACCATGTTCAGCACGGCGAAGAACTTGGCCAGCCGGGGCCGGATGAGCGGGAAGGCATGGAAAATGGCTGCCCGCTCCAGAAAGGCCACGGAAAACATGCTGACGTACCAGCCCGGTATTTTCCAATGAATAGTAAGCGCATAGTTGAAGCTGTGGCCGATGAGGCCGCCGAGGAGCGTGGCCATGCCCATCGTCAAGAAATAGCCCCGCGCAAGCCAATGGATGCTCCCCCGCTTTTCGGGCTTGCCGAGCTTGTAGTAAGCGTACCAGCATATGACCGTCACCAGCACGTCGGTCAGCATGGTGATGGGTTCATCCACCCGTATGCCAAATGGATAAACAGGTGGGTTATTGAAATAGGAGTTGATAGGTGGGTTCATTTACCTTTTTTACAAAAATAGAAACGCCGCAGCGAAGTGATCGCTGCGGCGTTTCTATTTTTGTAAAAAACCAGGGCAATTTACCAAAACACAATATACAACCACGCCAGCACGCCCATCACTATCAGTGTGCCTACGGCAAATGAGCCCCCAATCCGGAAGTCCTCGAAGTCCACTTTCATGGCTTTCGTGTTGTCCTTGCTCTTCGGGTCGGCGAGGCTGATGATGACCATCAGTGCCACGAGGATGACGAAGACCCAGCCCATCCGGTCGAGGAAGGGGATATTGGGCGTGAGGAACTTGAAGGCCGTGCTGAGGGGAATGGTAAGCAATGCTGCCACGAGTGCCGCCATCGAATTGGTGCGCTTCCAGAAGAAGCCCAGCAGGAAGATGGCCACCACGCCCGGCGAGATGAAGCCCGTGTACTCTTGGATGTACTGGAAAGCTTGGTCGAGGTTGCGCAGCATCGGCGCTACGAGGATAGCCACAAGCATGGCCACCACGATGGTGATGCGGCCAATGCGTACCAGTTGCTGCTCCGAGGCGTTTTGCCCCCAGAATTTTTTGTAAATATCGAGGGTGAAAATGGTGGAAATCGAGTTGGCCTTGCCCGCCAATGACGCCACGATGGCTGCCGTCAGCGCCGCAAAGGAGAGGCCCATGAGGCCGTGTGGCAGCAGGTTGATGAGCACCCCGTAGCTCTTGTCTGGCTTGATGACCATGTTCGATACGCCATCAACCACGGCAGTGCCCAGCATTTCCTGTTGGAAAAGGCCGTTCTTGTGCAGCACGTAGGCAGCGATGCCCGGCAGTACTACGATGACGGGCATGAGCAGTTTCAGGAAGGCTGCGAAGAGGATGCCCTTGCGGGCCGTGGGCAACGAAGCTCCGAGTGCCCGCTGGGTAATGTACTGGTTGCAGCCCCAATAGTTGAGGTTGGCTATCCACATGCCGCCGATGAGCACCGTGAGGCCGGGCAGGTCCATGTAGGCATCCCGCTGGCCGCCCTGCCCGTCGGGCATGGACATTTGCCCTTCGGAAAAAATCATGTGGAAATGCTCCGGTGCCTTTTCCTTGAGCAAGCCAAGGCCCGCCCATGCGCCATCTGCCCCGAATTGCGTAGCGACCAAATCCAAAGCCAAGTACGTGGTGGCCAAGCCGCCCAGCACCAGCACGAAGACCTGTATCACGTCGGTGTAGCCAATCACCTTCATGCCGCCGAGGGTGATGATGACGGCGAAAATGGCGCAGAACAGCACGCAGGCCATGAAGCTGAAGCCGGAAATGGTGCTGATGGCCAAAGCCCCCAAATACAGGATGGCCGAAAGGTTGACGAAGACATAAACGAAGAGCCAGAACACGGCCATGAGCGTGGCCACCGTGCCGCTATACCGCTGCTGGAGAAACTGCGGCATGGTGAAAATCTTGTTCTTCAAATAGCCCGGCATCAGGAAAATGGCCACGAAGAGCAGGGTCAGTGCCGCCATCCACTCGTAGGTGGAGATGGCGAGGCCCATTGCGAAGCCCGACCCCGACATGCCGATGAACTGCTCGGCGCTGATGTTGGAGGCGATGAGCGAGGCCCCGATGGCCCACCAAGTGAGGGCGCCTTCGGCGAGGAAGTAGTCGGCAGAGGAGGCTTCCTTGGCCTTTTTCTTCGAGTAAATCCAGTAGCCGTAGCCCGCCACGACGAGGAAATAAATGAGGAAAACGAAGTAGTCTAAAGATTCAAGTTGGTTTTGCATGTATTACATTTTGGGGCGAAAGAAAGGGAAAAAGGCGGGGATGTGCAAAAAATGTTTTGCAGGATGGTGGTTTCGGTCGTTTTTGAGTTGTGCTAGTCGGTGGGAGTCTATGAACGTGCGGGTGGGTTCTTAGCTAGTTCATGGCATCAGAGGCAATACAACTAAAAAAAAATCCCCGCCAGCGGTGTTATCCACTGACGAGGATTATTTAACCCCAAAAAACCATAGTCTTATAACGCAGCACGGTAGAATGTGGTTGCGTGGAATTTGTGAAAAATTTGATTTTTTTTGAAAATCTATGAGCTGGTTTTCAAAACAAAGTTGACTCGTTCATTTTCGCTTGCTTGGCGGCTTGACCGCTTTTTTCTCTGGCCTCCATCCCACTTTACCTCGACAAGAACGAATACATCGCCGGAATCACGAGCAGTGTCAGTAGCTAGAATCATAATTTACCATCAAGCCGCCTTTGCCTTCAAAGTTGCCTTTATTTGAAGATTGGATAGCAGTTGGCTCAATTGTTTCAAGAAATCATCCCGCTGGCGCTCGTATTGCGACACCATACTTTCTTGCCCATTGAGCTGTTGTACAGAAATCATGTAGTTGACCTTTTGGATGCACTCCAAAACGCCGAGAATTTTTGCCGAATCTATTTTCTGAACGAGGTCATTCATGCTATTTGAATTTTATTTCCAAAAATCCTTTTTCAAACTGTTTGCCAGAGTCATCAATTCGGGTGTGGCCATACAAATCTTCCCAATAAAGCCTGTCCAAATGGGTCAAGTAATAACGGCTATGGGCAGGTGGATAAACAATGGAATAGTATAAATCCAACCCCTTCGTGTTTTTCTGGCTACCATTAAACCACTCGTTGTCCAGTGATGACTTTTTACGTTCACAAACCTTGAAATCAATGAAAAATACTGCATCAATGTCATTCGGTTCGGTTTTAGTACTTACTGCACTTCCATCTATCCAAACTACAAACTCACTGGTAACGGCATTCTTGAAACCTTCGAGAAACACCATAAATTCATAAACTAGCTGCTGCCTTTTCAGCGATTTTGTCGAGAAAGTGGCCTTGAAATCTTGCAACTCTATGCCCAAGCCTTGACCGCCAAGCATGTCACAGAATGTCAAGAAAAGTTAAGAAGTTGCTTGCGTATCAATCCATTGAATCTAAATGCATTAACCAAACTGGCAGTTACGTCAGTGCTCGCGGGTGACCTTTTCGAAGCAGG